>JAFGOJ010000452.1 GCA_016926575.1 Anaerolineae bacterium
CGGCCTTCACCCTCCCGCAGGTTCCAAACCTGCGGGAGGGTGGGCATTTTCTGCCCTTTGTGGTGGCCCGCAGGGCCGTGGCGACTGTTCCGAAAAGACGGGGGGCGAAAGCGGCAAAGCCGCTTTCGCCCCCCGTCTTACCTCTTGTGCAGAAGGAGATTCAACTGAGGAAGGCCCGCCGCGGTGGGATCAACCCCTCGCGCAGGGCGAAGAGGGCCGCTTCGTGGCGCCGGCCGATGTGCAGCTTGGAGAGGATGTTGCGCATGTGGGTCTTGACCGTGTGGATGCTGATGCTGAGCATCTCCGCGATCTCCTGATCGCTGGCCCCTTCGGCCACCAGGCACAGCACCTCCCGCTCGCGCTGGGTGAGGACGACAGCATCTTCGTCTCCGGGAACGATTTGGGAGCTCTGGCTGATGCGGCGGAACTCCTCCAGCATGCGCCCACCGAGCGTGGGCGTGATCGCCGCCTCGCCCTCCACGGCCCCGCGCAGCATGCGCAGCAGGTCGCGGGAGCGGATGCTCTTGAGCAGATACCCTTGCGCGCCGCTCTTGATCGCCTCGAACAGCTTCTCGTCCTCGTCGCGCACGGTCAGCATGACGATGGTGACCTGCGGCAATTCTTCCTTGATCAACTGAGTGGCCTCTACACCGTCGCAGCCGGGCATACCGATGTCCATCAGGATCAGGTCGGGTTCCAGCTCGCGTGCCTTGATCAGCGCCTCCAGGCCGTCGCTGGCCTCGCCGATGACCTCGAAGTCCGGCTGGGCGTTCAAGATCGTCGTCATCCCTTCACGAAACAGTTCGTGGTCATCCGTGAGCAACACGCGTATCTTCCCCATGTGCCATCCCCCCCCTCAATCAACTGATCGGCGATTGGTCGCCATTCAAAGGCCACGACAGGCTGACCTGTGTGCCATTGCCGGGCGCCGAATCGATGCGCACGTGCCCGCCGATGCGGGCCGCGCGGGCGCGCATAATCCTCAATCCAAAATGCTCGACTTTGTCGACCGCGGATGCATAGAGATCGAACCCTCTCCCGTCGTCCTCGACGACGACCGTGGCCTCACGTTCCTGCTGTTCCAGGCGCACAACGATTCGTTGGGCCTGGGCGTGGCGGCAGGCGTTGAGCAGCGCCTCCTGCACCACGCGCAAGACCTGTTCTACGTCGTTGGGGGACAGGAACAACGGGGTCTGTAACGCCGTCACCAGGCTGGGGGCCGGTTCGTTTTGCGCTGCGACCTCCGCGACCAACGCCGCCAGTTCGGCCTGGAGGGACTGGCGCGGCCGAGGGCTCTCCTGTAAGCTGGAGATCGAGAGGCGCACCTCGCGCGCGGCGCGGTCGATGATGTCGCGCATCTGCTGGCAGGCATCGGCCACCTGCGCGGAGGCCCCCTGCCCGGCCAACTCGATCACCTCGTCGGTTTTGAACCCCAGGTAACTCATCGTCTGGGCCAATCCGTCGTGCATCTCTGCGGCGATGCGCTGGCGCTCCTCCAGGGCGGCGGCGCGTTCGACCTGTTGGTGGAGGTATGCGTTCTCCAGGGCAATCGCTGCGCGGTTGACGAAGCTCTCGATCAGCGTCAGTTCGTCGGGCCGCCAGCGACGCGGCCCGCGCCGGTCGATCAGCACCAGGAATCCCAACGGGTCCATCTTCCCCCACACCGGCAGGCAGACCAGTGCGCTGGCCGTGAGCGCCATGCACCACCTGGAGACACGCGGGTCGCTGCGGATGTCTTCGATAGGGATGGCCCGGCGTTGGGTGATCAGGCTGGGCAGCAGCGCATCTCCTTCTAGATCGATGCGGTCTTCTCCCGGGTCGGCCTCGTTCGAGCCGTAACGCGACACGCGCAGTGCCTGATGCGGCGCGCCGTCCCAGCGGAAGACGTACGCCGCCTGGCAGTCGAGCAACTTGGCGGCCTGCTCCACCATCTGGTCGCAGATGGTCTGCGGGTCGAACGTGGATGATAGGAAGACGCTCACCTGGTGCAGCAGGGTCAGCTCCTCGGCCCAGCGCTCGGTTTCATGGTAGAGGTGGGCGTTTTCGATGGCCACGCCGATCTGCTGGCCGATGGCCGTCAGCAGCGGCACGTCCTGCGGGGGGATGGCGTCCTGGCGGCGCGCTCCGAGCGTCAGCGCGCCCAGCGCCTTGCCCCTGGAGACCAGAGGGATGCTGGTTAGCGTTTCGATGCCCTCCTCCAGGACGAAGGGAGTGCACAGTTTGGCCGGGCGGTCGGCCACGTTCAAGATGGCCGGTTCGTTGCGGGCTACCGCCTGCGCGGAAATGTCGGCGCACAGGTTGCGGCCTTCGACGCTGGCGGTGCAGACCTCCGGCGGTGCCTCTCCGCGGTAGGTCTTCAGCACCAGGGTCTCTCCGTCTGGCTCCAGCAAAAAGATTGCTCCGGCCTCGACGTTGGTCACGTCCAGCACCATGTCGAGCGCATCGTTCAGGATGGTGTCCAGTTCCAGGGATTTGCTGATGGTGGCAGCGATGGTATTCTGGGCGGCCAATTCGGCGTTGCGGTGGGCGATTTCCGTCGTCCGTGCTTCCACCAGCTCTTCCAGATGGTTGCGGTAGGCGTCCAGTTGCGCCTCGGCGCGTTGCTTCTCGATGGATTGCTCCCGCAGGTAGACGTACCCCAGCAAAGGAACCGCCCAGATGTGGAACGAGTTGCCCAAGGGGCAGAGGATGTCGGCGTAGGATTTGTGGGTGAAGAAGTTGAACATCTTGGCCAGTTCATCCATCAGGAAGAAGGACAGCGCCGTCGAGACCACGTTGCGCAGCCAGCCGCGGCGTTTCGAGAGGTGGTAGATGGCCGCAATGACGAATACGGAGACGGTGATGTGAAATATCCAGGAGGCCCAGGTCTGTTGGAATGAGACGGATGGATCGGCCTGGCTGAGCTTCGACCACCAGAAGGACGTGGCGAGGAATGCCACGCCCGTCGCTGCCAGTCCCAGGCGCAGGTAATTGCGCGCCAGGCGTGGGTCGTCGAGGATGTAGCGCAGGAAAGAGCCCGCGACGACGATCACTGCACCCATCGCCAGCCCGTGTTCCAGCGGTTCGGAGAGGAAACTGATGGCATTGTGGCTGGTCGGGTCGAGGATGCGCATCGTGACGTGGAAGAACATGAACACCTCGCGCGCGAAGCCCATCCCAAACCCCCACACCAGCAGTTTCTCGCGTGGGAGTTCCTGCCGCCGCTGACGCGACCAGGCAATCGCCAGCAGCCCGCCCCAGAGAAGCGCGGGGATTCCAAACCGCATGAGGTTGTTTTCGGTCGGACCGGGTCCACCCGCAAACTGAGACAACAGCAGAATCACGTAGTCCAGGAAACTGCGCAAGGTCCTCCCCCAAATTGAGCGCGAAATGGACGCAGACTTCCATACTCTACCACAAATCTATATCAACATGGTAAATTATTTCCTAAAATTCCGCTGCGCGGTACCGGGAACGTTTGTGCGGGAGGGGAAACCGCAGATTTCTCGTTCCCCCGGCGGGGTGCAGGGGCAGTAGGGGCGCAGCATGCCGCGCCCCTCTGGTCAACCACGGTCGGCGGGTTGGAAACCCGCCCTACAGGTTTCTATGCAGTCGCCACGGCCTTAGGCCGCGTAGCGGCCCGGCCACCACAAAAGGGCGAAAATGCCCTCCGCGCTCCCACCGGGTCACGGACCCGGCGGGAGCACATTGTCTGGTGGCGGGAGCGGCGCGGAACGCCGCGCCCCCTATCTACGAGAGGCGTGCTTTTTCGGCGGCTGCCCGTTCGGCCATCTGCGTGCGTAGCACGTTGATGTCCTTATCGATGAAGAACAGCGCGCCCAGGTAAATCAGGAAGCACACCACCCAGGCCGTGATGCTGACCCACAGGATCGCTGTGCCCATATCGAAGGCGTCGGCGATGACCCCCGCCAGAATCGGTGCGAAGGCCGCGCCGCTGTTCTCGATGAAGTACTCGACCGATTGGGCCGTCGAGCGCACTTCGGGGACGATCACGTCGTAGACGGTGGAGATCACGTTGGGCGCAGAGAACGGCATGAAGATCGCGGTCAGCGCCATGAAGACGAAGAACGTGCCGCGCGCTTCGACGGGTGTGTTCAGTGCCAGGAAGAGGAACACCGCGCCCAGCAGCACCCCGGCGCTGGAGACCAGGATGCGTCCTTTGCGGGTGCGCCGGAAGGCCCAGTCCCCCAGCCAGCCGCCCACGAAGTACCCCGAGGCCAAAATCAACACGACCGGCCCCATCGTCAGCAGCACGCTGCCTTCGTCGTAGTCCCGTTCTTTCGCCAGGTAATCGAAGAAGAAATACGTGATCACGTTCCAGGGGAAGACGCCCGCGAAGCCCTGCAAGAAGACGAACCACATCGTCTTTTTCTTGAACACTTCCTTCGCCTGTGCCCAGGAGAACTTGAACGTGGCCATCTCTTCCATCCCGGCGAACTCGGGTTCAGCCTTGCCGCGCGGCATCTCTTTGACGCCGAAGTAGATCAACGCTGCCAGCACCAACCCCAACCCGCCGGTGATGAAGAAGATGTTGCGCCAGCCCAGGCCCGGCGCGACCATCAGCGCCAACACCATGCCCAGCAAGTAGCCGATGGGCTGGCTGAGTTGCAGCAGGCCGTAGACCTTGCTGCGCATCTCCGGCCCGAAGTAGTCGGCCACCAGCGTGTATAGGCCGGGGTAGGAGGAGTCGTCGATGCCGGTCGAGGCGCGGGTGGCCACGAACCCGCCGTAGCTGCGCACGATGGCGCTCAGCCAGGTGGTCGATCCCCACACGAAAGAGGCCAGCGCCAGGAGCTTGGCCCGCGCGAATCGGTCGTACAGGTAGCCCCAGATCGGGTACAGCACCGTCCCGACGATCAGCGCGCCGGAAATGACCAGCCCGAATTCGGTATTGGTGATGCCGAAGTCTTCGCTGATCTGGCCCTTGAGCGGGCCGATCAACAGCTTGTCCGTCTGGTGGAGTAGCATAAAGAAGAAGAAGATGATCACGACGTTCCAACGGTACAAAGAGCGTTTGCGTGTCACGGTTCACCTCTCAAGATAGGATTTCTATTAGTCTACAACATCTACGAAAAAGTCGCAAATGGTAACTGCTCAGCTTACGCTTCGCAGTTGCCTTTCCCGTCGCAATGGGGGTTTTGTGGGCGGAATCATCGCCCGCAAAACCCCCTGTTCTCGCTTCGACGCGCCAAGCGGGTAACTGCCAGCAGTTACCGCAAATGACAGGTTGACAAAGGGCTGGGGTAGCGGTACAATCCTCGACGATATGTTGGAACATACGTACCCCATCAACCGCGACCGGCTCTCTGTCCTGGTCGCTATCATATTGCTCATCAGCGTCCTCTTTCGCTTCATCGAGTTGCCGTCCAACGCGTGGGAACTCGACATTCTGGGCTCCCCGTTGCGGGTTCAGTTCACCAACATCTCTATTTTGATCATTCTGACCGTGGCGGTGGTGGTGACCGGCACGCGCTTCGTCCTCCGCGCCCACCCCCTCGTGCCAGACAAGTTGCCCCGCCCGCTGTATCTTTCGTGGGTGCTGCCGGGGCTGCTCGCCGGCCTGGTCACCTATGCCGTCCATCAGGCGTCCGCCGTGCGCGTCTGGGGGGTCGGCGTGCTGCTGATTGGGTTGCTGGTCAGCCTGGCAGTGCGGGCGGAGTTCATTGCCCTCTCGACCGAAGACGCGCGTTACACGCGGGCACGGCTGGCGCTCAACCTGTTGGCGTATCTGCTGGCGTTCTTTCTCTTCTACTTCATCTA
>JAFGOJ010000453.1 GCA_016926575.1 Anaerolineae bacterium
ATCCTTCGCCGACACGCACACGAATCCCGCCGCCCCCGGCCCGATGTGCGAACCGATGACCGGGGTGACTTCGGCCAGCATAGGTTCTTCGCCGGCCGGGAACAAGTCGCGTGCCATCTGTCGCAGCGTCTCGACGGCCTCAGGGGCGTGGGTGTGGACCAGAGACAGGTGCTCCAGCGGGGCCAGGTCGCTGATCAGTTCGATCAGCCGTTCGAAAGCGCGCTTGCGCGTGCGCACTTTTTCCATACCCGCCTCGCCGCCGTTCATCGTCAGCAGCGGCTTGATGCGCAGGACTGCGCCCAGGCTGGATTGGAAGCGGGTCAGCCGGCCGCTGCGGCGCAGAAATTCGAGCGTGTCCAGGCCGGCGAGCGTGTAGGTGTGCTGCATCTTTTCCTTGAGCATCTCCATGATGTCCGTCACCGAGCGCCCGGCCGCTGCCGCTTTGGCCGCCATCAGGGTCGCCAGCCCGGTCCCCAGGCTGATCTGCCCCGCGTCGAAAACGGTCACCGGCACCTCTTTCGTCTCCTGAGCCGTCAAGCGCGCTACGTTGACCGTGTTGCTCAGGCTGGCGGATATGTGGATGGAGACGATGGCCGAAGCGCCCTGGGCTGCCAGTCGCTGGTAGACCCGCGAGAACATGCCCGGCGACGGGGCCGAGGTGGTGGGGGTCTCATTGTAATGTGGGAGTCGCTGGTAGAACTCCTGGCGCGATAGTTCCACACCGTCCAGGTAGCTCTCGTCGTCGACGTTGATGTACAATGGAATCACCGTGATGTTGTGCTCGGCGATGACCCGTTCTGGCAGGTCGCACGTGCTGTCGGTTACGATTTTGATCATATTGTTCCTCGTTCCTTTCTCAAAATGCGCCGCCCGTCCGTTGGATGCGCGTAACTATTCAGCTTATGCTTTGCAGTTGCCTTTCCCACCGCGGAAAGGGGAGTGGGGGTTTTGCGGGCGGCGAAACCGCCCGCAAAACCCCCATCTCCTCCCTTCGACGCGCCAGGCGGGTAACTGCCAGGCGTACAGCCTGAGCAGTTATGGATGCGCAATATTATAGCCCAGCGCGACGTTTTTTCAAACCCGATTCCAAAAGACCTCGAAGGTTTGGGAAACCTCCGAGGTCTTAAACGTAAGCCCAAACGCTGCGCCCTAGCTCTTCGAGAAACTGATCTGACGCTCCTCGCCGCGCAGCAGGCGTTTGATGTTCGCCCGCAAGGCCCACAGCGTCAGCGCGGAGGCCAGCACACCGTACACCACGTACTCCCACGGGCTGGCGCCGAGAAGGGCGCGTACAATGAAGAGAATGGGCAGCAAGCAGGCCACCACAATCGATCCCAGAGATGCGCGGCGGGTGGTCAGCACCACCCCTAGCCCCGTCAGCGCCAGGATCAGCACGTTCCACGGCCACAGTGCCATCGCCGCACCGATCGAGGCCATCGTTCCAGCGCCCCCGCGGAAGCCGAGAAAGAGCGAGTAGTTGTGCCCCACCACCGCTGCCATGCCGACCAGCACCAACACCAGCCCCGTCGCGCCGATCCAGCGGGCTACCCACACGGCCGCCGCAGCTTTCAACGTGTCCACGATCGCGGTCAACAGACCCGCTTGCCACCCGGCCGCCCGCAGCACGTTCGTCCCCCCCGTGCGCCCGCTGCCGATGGCTCGCACGTCGATCCCGCGCACCCAGCGTGCGATCAAGACGCCGAACGGGATCGACCCCAACACGTACCCGATCAAAATCACACCAATCCAACGCCACATGTCCCCTTTTTCTCTCCTTGGCAAGTGAGTTATGACGTAACTGCATCTTCTCTCCCGCTTTATTGAGAAGTTGCGTTATGGTAACTACTCAGCTACGCTTCGCAGTTGCCCTTCCCCCCTGTGCGGGCCGGGGGGCACTGCTCAGGCGAGCAGCCTGAGCAGTTACGCGTTATGACAATATCAACACCCTTTCCGGGGATTGGATGCGCACGTCTGCTTACAAAACAGGCCTTCCGCCCCCCCACCCACACCAACGGCCAGTGGCAATCGGCGTAGATCGTCGAGGTAGGCGGCCGGAATCGCCTGCTTCACAAAACCCCAGACGACCGGGCTTTGTGTGGACGGTCGACCTCCGATGATACCTGCTAATGGGGGATTCGGCAAGGCCCTCACGCGTTCACTTTGTTCCTGGCCAGTGGTGCAATGAACGTAATGGACTTGAACAGGGGCGCGTCATCGAACACGGCAACCGCGAGCGATTGGCCGCCACCCCTACCTCCCGCTTCTACCACCTGCTCGAAACCGGCCTGGAAGAGGTGCTGGCATGAGCCTCGGGAAACACACTTCTATCCCCACCTGGAAAGTCATCCTGCGCATGATCCAGTACCGCCCCAGGCTGTGGCTGATCAACCTGGCGGCGATGTTGGTGCTGATGCTCTCCTTCCAGCTTCCCGCCCTGATGCAGCGCGCCTTCTTCGACATGCTCACCGGCGATGCGCCGGCCGGCCTCACCATCTGGTCTCTCGTAGCCATCTGGGCCGCTGCGGAGGTCGGCCGCTCGCTGGGTATGTTCGGCCTGTTCAAGACCAACGTCCCCTTCTTCGTCCACACGATGACCCTGCTGCGCAAAAACCTGCTGGTCCACATCCTGCGCCGTCCCGGGGCTTCGGCCCTGCCCGATTCGCCAGGCGAAGCGATCAGCCGCTTCCGCAGGGACGTCTTCGAGATTCCACTCTTCGCGCTGTGGATCAACGACATCACCGGCTACATCGTCTACAGCGCCGTCGCGCTGGTGATCATGCTGCGCATCAGCGTTCCCATCACCCTGCTGACCCTGGTGCCCTTCGTTCTCGTCGGCATCGTCGCGGGCGCAACGACGCGCCGCATCGACCAGTACCGGCGCGCCAGCCGCAAAGCGACGGGCATCGTCACCGGCTTCATCGGCGAGGTCTTCGGCGCGGTCCAGGCGGTCAAAGTCGCCACCGCCGAAGTGGGCGTGATCGGCCGCTTCGAAGAACTCAACGACCAGCGGCGCAAGCTGATGCTCAAGGACCGCCTGTTCAACGAAATCCTCAGCTCCATTTTCCACAACGCCATCAACCTCGGCACCGGCGTCATCCTCATCGTCGCCGCCCAGGCCATCCGCGCCGGTACGTTCACCGTCGGCGACCTGGCGCTGTTCATCTTCTACCTGGAGTTCATCAGTGACCTGACCGCCTACTTTGGCCTGCTCTTTGCCCGCTACCGGCAGATCGGCATCTCCGTCGAGCGCATGGAGCGGCTGATGGAAGGGGCCGCTCCCGGCGCGCTGGTCGATCTCGCCCCCATCTACCTCGACCAACCCCTGCCCGACGTCGACTACCCTGCCAAAGGCCCTGCCGACCGCCTCCAGATGTTGGAGGCCGCCGGCCTCACCTACCGCTACCCCGGCACCGACAGCGGCATCGCAGACGTCGACCTGCGCCTGGCGCGCGGCACGTTGACCGTCATCACCGGCCGCATTGGTTCCGGCAAGACCACACTTTTGCGCGTCCTCTTGGGCCTCCTGCCCCGCGACGGCGGGGAAATCCGCTGGAACGGCACGCCTGTGGCCGATGCGGGAGCCTTCTTCGTCCCGCCGCGCTGCGCGTACACCGCCCAGGTGCCGCGCCTGTTCAGCGACTCGCTGCGCGACAACCTGCTGATGGGCCTGGCGGAGAACCCTGTCGAGATCGATAGCGCCATCTACCGCGCCGTGATGGAGCAGGACCTGGCCGATCTGGAGCAGGGGCTGGATACGCTCGTCGGGCCTAAGGGTGTCAAGCTCTCCGGCGGGCAGATCCAACGCACCGCAGCGGCGCGCATGTTCATCCGCGACCCGGAGCTGCTGGTCTTTGACGACCTCTCCAGCGCGCTGGACGTGGAGACGGAAAGAACATTGTGGGAGCGCATCTTCTCCCACAACGACGCGACCTGCCTGGCTGTCTCTCACCGGCGCACCGCGCTCCAACGCGCCGACCACGTCGTCGTGCTCAAGAACGGCCGCATCGAGGCCCAGGGCCGCCTGGAGCACCTGCTGGAAACCTGTGAGGAGATGCAGCGGCTCTGGCATGGCGACATCGGCGTCGAAAATGACCTGTCGTGGTAACTGCTCAGGCTGTGCGCCTGGCAGTTACCCGCTTGGCGCGTCGAAGGGAGAAGATGGCGGGTTTGCGGGCGGCTTCGCCGCCC
>JAFGOJ010000454.1 GCA_016926575.1 Anaerolineae bacterium
CCCAAAAGCGCCCAAACAACCAACAGGATCACACCCAGGATCGGCAGGCCGAACAGGATCACCAGCATCCTGCCGGTCGCATCCACCTCTTGGTCGCCATCGGTGCAAATGGTATTCACCGCCACGACGTCTCCCCGCAGGTCGCTCTGGGACCTCGTCTTGCTGTCCAGGTGCATACCCGGAGGGCACAGAACCGGCGACAGGAATCCCAGGGCTTGTGGGGCGAACGCCCCCAGGACAAACAACACGGGGCACATCAGGATATTGAGCAATGCGAAGACGAGCAGCGCTTTCAGCAAGATAGACTTGGACATTTTCTTCCTCCATTTCAAACTACCACTTGTTCAGCGACCGAAGCTGTCGTGACCGCTTCGACATGGACCAGCTTCCGAATGGGCCAACCTCGTGATTCTTCGTTTCCTGAACTATCCGAGGCCGAAGTAACGCGGGAGAAGGTCGCCACCTCTATGTCATACAAGCAGATCTCGTTCACGCTATCTGGCCTGCCCTCGCTCAGGAAGTCGGAATCGCCCTGGAGGGCGACGATCGTCCCGTCGGGGCTCAGGCTGGGATGCCAACTGTCCCGCAGGCTGTCTGAGGCCAAAGTGACGCAGGTACAGGTCATCGCCGCCGTGTCGTACAGCCAGATTTCAACTATTTGTTCACGGACTGGTTTCAAGATATAATCACGCCATCAATTTCAGCGGGACACCAACCATCATAGCCCATCACCGTCACAAGAACGTCACAGGCGCAGATTCTTTCCTATGGCTCGACTGGAAATTGCCCTCCTTGGCACCTTTCAGGTCAGCAAGGACGGAAACCCTATCACACGCTTCGAGACCGATCCAGCGCGGGCGCTGCTGGCCTATTTGGCCCTGCATGTCGGCACCCCTCTGCGTCGGGAGACACTGGCCGACCTGCTGTGGCCCGATCAATCCCGCCCGGAAGCGCTGCACACACTGCGCCAGACGCTGAACCGGCTGCGCCGCGCCATCGGGGATCGCGAAGCAACTCCTCTTTTTTTGCACGCCACGCGCCAGATGATCCAGTTCGACTCCGACAGCGACTATTGGCTCGACACACACGCCTTTGCTCGCCTGATCGCCGCCATCCGCGCACACGCCCATCGCCGCCTGGAGGCCTGCCGCGCCTGTATGCAGTGTCTGACAGAGGCCGCCGATCTGTACCGTGGCGACCTGCTGCCCGGGTTCAATCTGAACAGCCTGCCCTTTCAAGAGTGGCTAACGATCGAGCGCGAGTGCTTGCATCGGCAGGCGATGGAAGCCTTCTATCACCTGGCAGACTGCCACAACCGGCGCGGCGAGTACGCGCAGGGTCAGGATTATGCCCAGCGCCAACTGGAGCTAGAACCATGGCGCGAGGAGGCCCACCGCCAGTTGATGGAATCCCTGGCGTTGAGCGGGCAACGCAGCGCGGCTCTGGCCCAGTATGAGGTGTGTTGCCGCACGCTATCGGAGGAACTGGGGGTGGAGCCAGAGACAGAGACGCTGTCGCTCTACGAGCAGATCCGCAGCGGCGGTCTGCAAATCGGCGGGATGCCCCCCCACAATCTGCCAGCGCCGCTCACGCGCTTCTTGGGGCGCGAGACTGAGCTAGATCGCATCGCCGACCAGCTCAACGACCCTGACTACCGGCTGCTGACCCTGGTAGGGCCGGGCGGCGTTGGCAAGACACGGCTAGCCTTGACGGCTGCCAGGCGGGCAGTCGGCTACTTTCCCGATGGGGTGTGGTTCGTGCCCCTGATCGGGATGCGCGAAGAACCAAAGGAGGAGCTGCACGAACGGCTTGCGACCGCCATCGGGAGTGCGATAGGCATCACTTTTTCCGGCCCGGATGATCCCACGACAGAGCTGCTCAGGATCCTGAGCCCCAGAGAAGCCCTCCTGATCTTGGATAGCTTCGAGCACCTCACTGCTGGCGTCGAACTTGTCCTGGAAATCCTCAAGCAAGCAGCCAAGATCGCCGTGTTGGTCACTTCACGGGCGCGGCTCAACGTCCAGGCCGAGCGTCTCGTGCAGATTGCAGGCCTACCGGTACCACCCCGGGATGATAGCCCGGAAGCCGGCCGCTACAGCAGCGTACAACTGTTCCTCGACCGAGCCGCCTGCACAGCGGGCACCCTTGACCGCGATCTGGGCCAGGTCGCGAGCGTGTGCCGACTTGTGGAGGGAGTGCCGCTGGCCATCGAACTGGCGTCTGCCTGGGTGGAACGTCTGCCGCTGGCCGAGATCATCGCCAACCTGCAGCGCGACGTCGATTTTCTGTCGGCGACGTTTCAGGATATTCCAGAGCGTCACCGGCGGCTACGCGCGGTCTTTGAGAGTTCGTGGCAGCTGCTCTCAGCGCCGGAACAGCGCACCCTGGCCCAATTGGCCGTCTTTCGCGGAGACTTTAGCCAGACGGCTGCCCTGGCCGTGGCCGCAGCCCGGCAGGCCGAATTGGTCGGCTTGACGCACCAATCCCTGCTACAGCGCATCAGTCCCGATAGGTACACCCTGCACGCGCTGGTGCACCAGTTCGCCGCTGAGAAACTGGAAACCATCCCCCCCCTGGCAAGCGCATACGAGAGTCACAGCACCTACTACCTGGCCTTCGTCAGCGAGCGGGCCGGCAGTCTGGGAGGAGACACGCCTCAGCAGGCCGTCGCCGAGATCCAGGCCGAGAGCGCCAACGTGCGCCAGGCATGGCAGTGGGCGGTGGCCCAGGTCGATATGAGAGGCAACCCGATCCCTCACATCACTGCCCTCGGCCAATGCTCCGAAGGGCTGACCCAGTTCTATATGCAGACCGGACTGCTCCGCGAAGGCGAACATGCCTTTCGAGCTGCTGCAGGCCGACTGCGGCCTGCCGTGCAAAGCGACGGGACGTTTTCTCCAGAGCTTTCGGCCGCCGCGCTGCGGGCGCTTTCCAAGCTGCTCTCAGCGCAGGGGCACCTTCTGGCCTGCATGGGCGATCACGCGACCGCAGTCACTATTCTCCAGGAGGCAGACGCCGCTTACGAACAGGCAGCCACAGTCCTGCCAGACAGCGACCCGGCAGGGCGAGCAACACTGTTGGTCAATCTGGGCACCTCGTACAACCGGGTAGGAGAGCGGGTGCAGGCTGTGGAACGCCTCAAGGCAGGCCTGGCTCTGGCCCGTCAGGCCGACGTTCCACACGTGGAAACGACGGCGCTCAGCACACTGGCCCAGGTCGCTTGCGAGCAAGGAGCCTATGACACAGCACAACAGTACTCGGACGAGATGCTGATGCTGGCCCGCAGCCGAGGAGATCGAGCGTGTGAAGCGTCCGCGCTATCCATGCTAGGTTCCATCGCCTGGCGATGGGGAGACGTCGAGCAAGCAAGCCAATGCATCTGGGAAAGCCTGACGATCTGCAGGGAGCTTGGCCACCGACACCGACTCCCACGCTTGCTCAACGTCTTGGGCGTGATCTCCATCGTGCAGGAAGACTATGACCAGGCCGAGCGGCTGTGGGGAGAAGGGCTGAAAATGGTGCAGGAGATGGGTGATCGTCAGGCGATGGCCGACACGCTCAACAACCTCGGCTACGTCAATCACCACCACTTGGGAAACCTCGAGAAAGCAGAGCAATACTACAAAGAGTCTCTGGCAATCGCCAGGCAGATCGGCCACCGGCAGGGAGCGACCAGTACCCTGAGCAACCTGGGGCACCTTCACGTCCTGCTGGGTGAGCACACACGGGCCTGGGACTACCTGCACAAGGCATTGAGCGAGTCTACGGCGATTGGAGTGATCCCCCTGACCCTGGATGCGTTGGTTGGCGTGGCCCGGTTGCAGGCTGCGGCCGGGCAGCGAGAGTCGGCGGCAGCGTTGGCGGAGCTGATAGTGAACCACCCGGCCGTGGAGGCCGATAGCGCTCAGGTTGCCGAGGCCATCCTCACCGAGCTGCGCGAGGTGCTCCCCGCCGGGCAGATCGACGCGGCGCTGGAACGCGGCAGGGGGATGGAACTGGACGCGATCGTCGCAGAGCTACTGGACGAGAAGTGGACACGCGAGGCAACCCCTGTCCAGTCCTCATCCCCAGGCTCAAGCGATTCAGCGGGCCGGTAGTACGAGAGGGATGGGTTTCGGTGCGCGCGACCCGGCCTGCCTTTGCCAAGAAGCGAAACGGCCCTACCCCGTCCGCACCGGGCCAGTACTGGATCGCCTCGGCCAGATCCGTCCTGAGCGCAGCCGAAGGGTGAGGATGGCTCATTGGGCCTTCCCCGTTTGACAGCCTGCCGGAGAGCGCCTATACTCTGTGCGAAGGACGAGGCACACAGCCTCAAGCGGGCTTTGCCGGAACCTCATTCGGATACAGAGACAGCGTGCTCGATGACTGTGCCTTCGATCGCCGACCTGATTGACGAAAGCCTGGCCCTGGAACGAGCAGGCGAGATCGCCGCTGCCCTCGACCGGGCGCGCCAGGCGCTGGACGTGGCGCAGTCGGCGGGGGAGCCGGGAGCGGTTGCGGCAGCCCTGGTCGCCGTGGCCCGCTTTCGTTTCCGCATGGGACAGTACTCGGCGGCGCGCGCCCTGGCCGAGGAAGCGCTGGCGCTGGCCGCGTCGGAGGCTCCCGCCCGCGCCGATGCCCTGCTCATGCTGGGCATGTGCGCCGCCGAGACCGAGTCGCTGGCCGAGGCGGAGGACTATTACCGGCGTGCCGCGGACCTGGCCCGCGAGATCGGCGAACACCTGCTGCGTTTCCGCGCGCTCAACAACCTGGGAACGACGGTCTATTTCCCCCGCGGCCAGTTCGACCTGGCCCTGGCTGCCCTCCAGGAAGCACTACGCCTGGCCCGCCAGCAGGGTTGGGACGAGTGGCTGCCCTACCCCCTGCTCGGCCTTGCCTGGGTCTACCAGTTCACCGGGCAAATGCAGCGCGCCCGCGAGATGCTGGACGGAATGAAACGGGTGGCGCAAGTCGCAGCCGTGACCGAGGGGTATCACGTCAGCACGTCGGCCCAACTGGCACTGGACGAAGCCGACCTGGAAGCGGCCCCGCCACTCTTGGCCCAGGCGCGCGCCGTGGCCGAGAGCACCGGCGATGCAGGGCTGGGTGTCGAGGCGCGAATCATCACGAGCCGCTATCACCGCCTGACCGGCAGCGGGCCCGCCGCCCGCGACTGGGCCGACGACGCCTTGAGCATGGCCCTCCGCACCGGCTACCATCACGAGCAGGGCCAGGCTCTCATCGAGCGCGGGCGCGCCGCCTGGGCGCTCGGCGACGGCGCAACGGCCGAAGCCGACCTGCGCGCCGCCATCGACGTTATGGCACCCCTGCCAGCGAATTTCGACATCGCCCGCGCCGCGCTCTTCCTCGCTGCCCTGCTGCACAGCCAGCGCCGGCCGGAGGCCCGCCAGGCCTGGCAGGAAGCAGCGCGGCGCGTCATCAACGGCGGCTATGCCTTCCTGCTGGAACAGGAACGAGCGCTGGCCTTTCCCCTCGTCGCGGCTCACCTGGGCGACCCCGACCCGGAAACGGCGGCCCTGTCGGCCGCGCTGCTGACCCACCTGGAACGGGTGCCGCCGCCGCCCCTGCACGTCGTCGCCCTGGGCCGCTTCGAGGTGTGGCAGGGCGCGCGCCTTGTCCCCGAAGCAGCATGGCGTCAGCGCCGCGCCGGAGAGCTGTTCCGCCTGCTGCTGACCAGCACGCGGCGCCGCCTGTCTCGCGACCAGGTTATCGAGGCGCTCTGGCCGGACAAGCCGCCGGGCGCGGCGAACACCCCCTTCCACCAAGCGACCTCGGCGCTGCGCCAGGCGTTGGAGCCGGACCTGCCGGACAAGTTCCCCTCCCGCTATCTGGAGGTCGAGGGCGGGCAGGTGGCGTTGCATCTGCCGCCTGGCTCCACGATCGACCTGGACACCTTCGAGCACCACGCCCGACAGAGCGAGTGGGCGGCTGCCGCGGCGCTCTACGGGGGTGCCCTGTTCCCAGACGACCGCTATGCCGACTGGGCCGCCGAACCGCGCGAGCGGCTGGCGCAACTGTTTGTGGAAGTCGCGCTGGCGCTGGCTCGCCAGGCGCTGGAGGGCGGGCATCCTCGCGAGGCGCTGGCCTCCGCCCGCCGCGTCCTGGGAGTCGATCCCTGGCAGGAGAACGCCGTCCTGGTCGGCATGCGAGCTTGTCTGGCCCTCGAAGACCGGGTCGGCGCGCTGCGCCTCTACCGCGACCTGGAACAGGCGCTGCGCCAGGACCTGGGCGTGGCCCCGCAGGTCGAACTGCAAGAGCTCTACCAATCCCTCGTAAGTTTTTTGTAAGTCCCCGGTGCTACACTGATCCCCAGAGTGCAGGCTGAAAGCCGAAGGGGGATCGGAAAGCCTATGCGCACAACCCAAACCTTCATCCTGCGCCTGCTGGCCGACTCGGACGAGCTGGGGATGCTGCACGGGACGCTCCACGCCGTCGCCAGCGGCGAAGAGGAGCCCTTTGGCGACGCGGCGACCTTGCTGGCGCTGCTACGCCGGATGACGAGCGCCGCGCCGGGAGACACATCCCTCCGTCGAGACGAGGACGAAAAAACAAAGGAGAAAGACCTATGAAAACGCGACTGTCCACCCTGTTCATTGTCATCCTGACCCTGGCCCTGCCGTCTGGTGGGGCAGCTGCCCAGAGGGCGGCCAACTGTGGGGCGAGCCGCTTCCCGATCGCTGACCTTGCCGCGACGACGCCTCGATCGCCCGGCGAGGTTGCGCCCGGCAGCGCAGCAAATGCTCCCCAGCCACAGGGGGCCGGGCTGGAATTGGGGCCGGCGCTGAACGCCGCACAGACGATGACCTACACCGTCTACCTGCCGCTTGTGGCCCGCAACGCGGTTCCCTGTTTCCTAGACGGCTTTGCCAATCCGGGCAGCGGTTGGTACGTGGGAGCGGACAGCGGGTGGAGCGTGAGCTACCTGAACGGCGAATACCAGATCCTGCTCACGGAAAACGATTACTGGGCCTTTGGATCGCCCTCCCAGCCGCTGCCAGATGATTACCGCCTCGAGGTCGACGCCCGTCTGATCACCGACACCCTGGGCTCCTATGGCCTGCTTTTTGGCGCCGATGAGTTGGAAGAGACCGGATACGCCTTTGTCGTCTTTCCCACCGAACAAGCGTACGTGATCACCCGGCATAACGCCAATGGCACCTTCACAACGCTCGAAGACGAAGACTATAACCCGGTCATCAACCCCGACACGGCCACCAACCGCCTGCGGGTCGACCGCATCGGCTCGTCAATCCACGCCTACGTCAACGACGTGCTGGTGGCGACCTGGGAGGATGACAGCTATATGGGGAGCGGGCTCACCTTTGGCCTGGCTGCCAACAGCTACGATGAGGGCGCTGTCGATGCCCGCTTCGACAACTTCTCGGCCTGCCAGGCGGCGCTGCCCGCCTGGCTCTATTCCGAGGACTTTGCCGTGGGCGGTCGATGGTATGAAGGTGACCAGGGTTGGGCGCAGTGGAGCTATCAGGGCGCCGAGTACGAGATCCTGATCCTCAATACCAATTCCTGGGCCTACTCCCAAGTGCCCCTGGAGGGCGGCCTGCCTCGCTTTGCGCTCGAGGCCGATATGCGCTTTGCCACCAGCACCTTGGGCAGCTATGGGCTCAACTTTGACCAGGTGGACGATCATCATCTTTACAGTTTCATCGTGATCCCGGGAACCCAAGAGTATGGCCTCTGGAAGTTTGACACGGACACCTGGACCGCTCTCGTCAATTGGACCACCTCGGCCTCGATCAACGCCGGCACAGCCACCAACCGGCTGCGGGTGGAGCGCGACGGGGAGCAGATCAGGCTGTACGCCAACGGCGTCCTGCTGAACAGTCTGTCGGATGCCAGCTACACGGGCAACCAGGAGATGAGCCTGTATGCCGCCTGTCACGGCGACGCGCCCGTGGCGGCGCGCTATGACAACGTCGTCTTTGGCGAGCTGCCGTAGGCCCTGACGGCACGGGAGACGGCCGGGCGCACTCGATGTTGCCGCGGTGGAGAGCGCACGGATGAATACAGGGAATAGAAGAGGAGACAGGTTATGAATACCGGACCTTTGCGCAACCCGACGTCTACCCTGCTTGTCATGGCGCTCTGCCTGACCCCTGGCATGGCGCATTCCGCAACGCAGGACGACTTGGCAGAGGGTGTCATAGAACGAATTTCCACTGCGGATATGACGCCCGACGGATGCTATATCGAATCTCCATCGACCCTGTTGGCAAACGATCCACCCCCGATCGGGAATGACATTTTCGTGCGCGACCGCGACACGGACGGCAATGGCGTATGCGATGAGCGCGGCGGCATCCGCACGACGCGTATCAGCCTGGGCGCCAGCGGCACCGAGCCGAACGATCTCATCCTGACCCCAGCCCCGCCAGCCGACGCGGACGCTGCCTCCCGTGGAGGGGCCTGGCCGCACAGCGGCCTTGTCGCCCCAGTGCTCCGGTCACCCAACTGGGTCGTGCTCTACGCCGCGCCAACCGCTCAGGGCAGCGGCGACTGCTCCAGTTGGGCGAACGCCTGCACCCTGCAGACCGCGCTGGGCAATGCTGCCAGCGACGACGAGATCTGGGTGCAGGCCGGTGTCCACAAGCCCACCGTCACCACCGACCGCACGATTTCCTTTACCCTCGACAGCGGCGCGTACATCTTTGGCGGTTTTGATGGCACGGAGACGAGCCTCGACCAGCGCGATTGGCAGGCCAACGTGACGATACTCAGCGGCGACATCGACAACAACGACGTCAACACAGACGGCAACTTTATCGCCGAAACCCCGGCAGATATCCAGGGCAATAACAGCTACCACGTCCTGTTCACCGACACTGCGGCAGGGGGCACCGTGCTGGACGGCTTTGTCATCACCGCCGGGCAGGCCAACGGCGCCGCGAACACGGATGAAACACGCGGCGGGGGGATGTACAACCACGACAATAACCTGTGGCTGGAGAACCTCATCTTCAGCGGCAACACGGCGACTCAGTACGGCGGTGGGATGTACAACGCGAGCACCGACTATCTGTGGCTGATGAACATCACCTTCAGTGGCAACACCGTGACAGGCAGTGGCGGTGGCGGCGGGATGCACAACCGCTACAGCAGCCCTGTGCTGGCGGGCGTCACCTTCAGCAACAGCAGCGCATCCCAGTCCAGCATGGGCGGGGGACTGGATAACCAGTTCTCCAGCAGCCCGACGCTGACGGACGTCACGTTTGTCAACAACAGCGCGGGTTGGGGCGGCGGGATGTCCAATTACAGCAACTGCCACCCCGAGCTGACGAACGCGACCTTCAGCGGCAACTCTGCGACGGGCAGCAGTGGCGGCACCGGCGGCGGGATGAACAACGCCAATTCCAGCAACCCAACGCTGACGAACGTCGTGTTCAGCGGCAATTCCGCCACCAATACAGGCGGCGGGATGAGTAATTCGGTCAGTAGCAGCCCCGAGCTGACGAACGTGGTCTTTAGCGGCAACACCGTCACGAACTGGCACGGCGGCGGGATGGCCAACTCGAGCGGCGACCCCGTGTTGACCAACGTCCTCTTCCTCGGCAACACGACGCGGGCCGGCGGCGGCGGGATGTACAGTCAAGGCGACTGCGTACCCGACCTTATGAACGTCACGTTCTACGGCAACAGGGTAACCCTGGCGAGCGGGCAGGGCGGCGGGTTGTATAGCGATTACGATAGCTACACGCTGCTGACCAACGTCATCATGTGGGGCGACATCGCCCCCGCCTCGCCGGAAATCTACAACGCCAACGGCGGCACTGCCGATATCGCCTACAGCGACATCCAGGGCTGCGGCGGCTCGGGCAGTGGTTGGGTCAGCACCTGCGGCATAGACTATGACGGCAACATCGACGCCGACCCGCGCTTCTTGGACGCCGCCGGCGGCAACCTGCGCCTGCAATGGAACTCGCCCGCCATCGACGCCGGGAGCAACGAATGGATGCCAGCAGGCCTCCTCACCGACCTGGACGACAACCTGCGTTTCGTCGACGTTCCCACCGCGCCCGACACCGGCTCGGGCACGCCGCCGATCGTCGACATGGGCGCCTACGAGGCCCAGGTCAACGTGGCGATCGCCAAGGCCGTCTCACCGCCAGCCATCGCGTTAGGCGAGACGATCACCTTCACGCTGATGATTTCCAACAGCGGCAGCATCACCGCCACCAACGTGGTCGTCACCGATACCCTGCCCGCTTTCTTGGCTGGGACGGCGTTCAGCTCGAGCGTTGCCATAACCAATACCGGCTACCTGACGCCCTACGTCTGGGCGGTGCAGGACCTGGCGCCGAGGCAGGGCGGGATCATCACCGTCAGTGGCGTGCTGACCGCGCTGTCGGCGGGCGGCATCTACACCAACACCGCGACCATCGCCGACGACAACGACAGTTGGGCCGGCGACAATACGGCCAGCGTGACCTACACCGTCGTCGTGCCCAACGTGGCCCCGACCTTCACCAGCACGCCGGTCACTACAGCTACAGAAGACACGCTCTATACCTACGCCGTTGCCACCCAAGACGCCAACGGCGACCCGCCGGCGATCACCGCGCCGACGCGACCAGGCTGGCTGGCGCTTGCGGACCACGGCGACGGCACGGCGACCCTCTCCGGCGCGCCGGCCAACGCCGACGTCGGCGATCATGCCGTCGTCCTGCGCGTCACCGACAGCGGGGGCCTGACCGATACCCAATCGTTCACCGTCACCGTGGCCAACGTCAACGACGCGCCCTTCTTCACCAGCGCGCCGGTCACTGCCGCCGCGCAGGGCGAGCCCTACACCACCACGCTCACCGCCAGCGATGCTGACCTCGTCCACGGCGACGCACTGACCCTCACTGCCCCCACGCTGCCGCACTGGCTCACGATCACCGACCACGGCGACGGCACTGCCATGCTCTCCGGCACGCCGGCCAAAGCCGATATGGGCGACCATGACGTCATCCTGCGCGTCACCGACAGCGGCGGGTTATTCGCCGAGCAGGTCTTTGTCATCACCGTAAGCAGCGACTCTTACATCTACCTGCCGCTCGTCATGAGGGAAAACACGGCAGCACAACGACCATCAGCACGGCCAGCCGCCGTTTGGCCCTGGAAGAACGTGACCGCGCTGACCGCCGTCACCGAGGGCAGCGCATCGCCGCTTGCCGGCGTCGAGGGTCAGCAATGACCGGCACGGGGCCTTCGGCTGCCGCGCGGATCGACGAGGGCAAAGCCCTCGAGCTCATGGGCGGCGACGAGGGAGAAGCCTTCATTCCGAGTATGGCTGCTACGACACGGCGATGTTTGCCTGCAGCGTGCAGGTGGTTGGGGCCTCGCCTGAGTGGCCGACGACGAAGAATGAGAACTCTGGCCTGCCACAACCAGTGGGGAGCGGAAGAACCCGGTCACCGACCGGCAGTGACGTGCAGCACCGGTATCGGCGAACCCATCACAAGGGGCGGACTAAGGCGATGATTCACCGGGCGTTCTCCTGCTAGCCCACCAGCCATTCGACCATCGAACGGGTCTCGATTGTCAGACCGTTCTCCTCAACCGCCGGCGCATTGGCATCCGTCAGGATCAACCCGTGAGATAGCCCGAGCCCGCGCAGCGCATCTGCCAACGCCCGCACCTCTCTTTCGCGGGTGGCTGGCTGATCCAGGTTCTGCGCTACCTGGATCAACTGGCGGCTCTCCGGTAAGTAGAAATCCACTTCGTAACCTGCTGGAGAAATGCAGTAATATACCGACTGGGCCTTTCGCCGCAGCGCCAGAAAGACCATGTTTTCCAGCAGTCTGCCCGTATTGGGAGAGAATGCAAACCCGACAGCATTGGAAAGACCCGTGTCTATGCAGTACATCTTCTTGGGCGCGATCTGCTGGCGCTTGACCGAGTAGTCGTACACGTTCACCGTGAAGACTAACCAGCTGTTCTCCAGGTATTCGATATAGTTCTTGATCGTATTCACACTGCCCAGGTGAAATTGCTCCTTGAGTTTGTTGAACGAGACCTGGCAGGCCGGATTGCTCATCAGGTAGAACGCCAGCTCTTTGAGCGCGCGCACCTCTTCGATATGATACCGGGTAGCGATGTCTCGATGCAGTATATCGTCGTACAGCGTGCGCAGCAGTGGCAGCTCGGGATACTTGAGCGGTTCCGGAATGCCGCCCAGGCGCAGGTACTCACCCAGGTATTGTTGCAACCTGGCGCGCTCTACAGTCGTCGAACGGGCCATATCCGGAAGCACATAGCCGCGGAAACGCAGAAACTCGGTGAACGAGAAGGGCAGCAACTCGATCGGCACGTATCGTCCGGTCAACCGGCTGCCCAGCTCCCGGCTGAGCAGCGAAGCGTTCGAGCCGGTGATATAGAACTTGAAGCCCATATCCATGAAGCGGCGCACCAGATGCTCCCAACCGGGGACATTCTGAACCTCGTCCACTACAAAGACCTGCCGCTCGCCAAATACCTCTACCAGGAGTTGGTACACATCGTTGGCGTCCTCAGCCTGGAAACCCAGAAATCGGTCGTCCTCGAAATTTAGGTAGTAGAACCTGTCTTCGCCCAGCCGGTGCGCCAGTTGCGCCAGCAAGGTGGACTTGCCCACCCGCCGCAGCCCGGAGACGATAACCGCATGGGGCAGCAGCGCAGCCTGCTCGATCTCTGCCAATTGCGTGCGCTCGATGCCAATATCGCGCCGCCAGAAGGCCTGGAACTGCTCCAATAGCATCGCCTTGATCTGCTCTCTCGTCCAACGGGCTTTCCATAGGTTTTCATTCATAGTGCAATTATATACCACATAGTTTGCATTGTCAATGAAAACTCCGGCCTGCCACAACCAGCGGGAAGCGAAAGAACCCGGTCACCGACCGGCAGTGACGCGCAGCACCCATATCGGCGAACCCATCACAAGGGGCGGACTACGGCCTACCCCGCCCGCCTGGGCCGGTACTGAATGGCCTCGGCCAGGTGCGGGATCTCGATGCGGGCGCTCCACCCGCACTTGGTCTTCACGCGCAGCACTTCATGGAAGTCAATGTGGTCTGGGAATGGCCTTACTCGAATTGGAGTAAGCAAGACGATCACGGCTTCAGTCATCCCTCGGAAGCACCCCATCTACCCCATTCGGTTGCCCGCGTTTGACAAGCCCATGCTTTCGACCTACAATAAGACCAGACCACCCGTGACGCCCAGGCTGTGAATTCGGACGGCCGCCAACCCCTCGCGAGCCTTCCCGACGACTAGGGACATGGTCTCGCGCAGCACTCGTTGCGCCTTCAGATATGTGTGGCAGGCTATTGGCTTCAAGCGAAATGGGCGAGATGCTTGAAACAGTACCCTGTCCCCTGTTGTCAAGGAACACCGATGTGCCACAAATGCAGCGCTCAATCCGTTTCTCTCTTGCAGCCCCGCCATATCCTCTGTTCTGACCTCTATCCATTACGGCTTCCCGGTTGTCACAGGTGTGCCGTCTGTGGACGCTGCCTGGGCTCGCGCAGAGCAGGCAGGCTTGGCCCGATGACAGGAGATGTCGCATGAAACCCTCACTCAAGTACGGTCATTGGATTCTGGCGCTGAGCGTCACACTGCTCCTGGCTGGGGGCACGCTGGCACCCAGGGCTTTGCAGGCCGATGCTCCCTCGCCGGAGCAGGTAGTACAACGCGCCTGGCGACTGGCTCAGGAGGCCAACACATACCGCTTCGCCACCGAGATCGTGCAGACGACGTACCCCGCCCCGACACTGGTCAATGTGGGCCGTTCCACCCGCGAAGCCACGCTCTACATGGAGGGGCAAGCCGACCTGCCTAACCGCACACTGCTCATGACGTTATGGCAGAACGGCGGCAGCGTACTGAACCCCAGCGATGGTATCCAAGTGCGTATCGAAGGCGACCGCGCCTATGGCCGCCAGGCCGGTGGGCCATGGGAGGAGGTTGACGATTTCTCGGGCGCCTTTGCCCCAGCCAACGACCTGATGGCTTACCTGGCCGGCGCGCACGACATCCGCAAACTCGGCACGGAAACCATCCAGTCCCCGCCAGAAGCACAGACCGGGCAAGACAATGCTTCCTCTCACCTCGTCCCGCTGCCTCCCTCTCTCTCCTACACCCGCTACGCCTTCGAGGTAGACGGCCCCGCGTTTGCCCATCACCTGCGCGATCAGATGGAGCGCCACTTGCGCGAGAAGGGTGAACTCCCGCTGGGCCTGACGCTCGACACCTCCGACGAGATGCGCGCGGTCACCGGCGCGGGCGAACTGTGGTTGGATAGCCGCGGCCTGCCGCTGCGCCTGATCGTGCACCTGGTCTACCCCTCACGGGAGAATGGGGAGCGCGTCGAGGCCGACGTCAAGACCGACTTCTCCGGCTTCGTGCCGCTGGTCCAGGCTGCCACCCCCGCGGCCCGGCTGGCGAGTGCCATGGGCCTGCCGCGCACGCCGCACGACTGGCTGCAGTTCGGGCAGCAGGGTGCGCTGGCAGTCGGCTCCTTGGGGTTGTTCATCGCGCTCATCGTCTATTCCCGCTCGAAGAAGGTGTACGTCGCGTTCGTCGTGACGATCATCATCTCGATGGTCATCGGGCCGTTGCTACAGAGCCAACAGGTAGCAGCTTTCTCCGAGCGTATGGCCGCCCAGCGCGCGGAACAGGAGCAGCGCCAGCAGGAACAAGAAAGCGCCGACCAGGTGCAAGAGGAGATGACCGCCTCGACCTGGGACCCGCACCGCAACCCATTAGCGAACCAACAAGTCGACGAATCAGCAAGCCAACAATCGGCCGACCCGCTTCCAATTCCCGATGTCCAACTTCCGACCTCCAACATCCAATCCCTGATCGCCGCTCTTCAACTGCAGGCGACGACGACCATCACCAACCCCACCGCCGACAATGATGGCGACACGCTGACCAACATTCAGGAACTGCGCCTGGGCACAACGCTGGGCGATACCGACTCCGACGGCGACGGGATCACCGATGGCGCCGAAGTGCGCGGCTTCCAGGGCACATTGGGCGACATGTGGTACCTCGATCCGCTCAACCCCGACAGCAACAACGATGGCCTGCCGGACACGCTAGAGTGCCCGCAGTTGCTACGCCCCTCGTTGAGCGCGCTCTCTCCATCCGGCGCCTGCCAGGACAAGGACCAGGATGGTGTCCCCGACGTCTTTGACATAGACAACGACGACGACGGCGTTCCCGACCAAGTGGACCTTTCGCCGTTCAGTGTGATGGGCAGCGCGAGCGCGCCATTCAACTACGATAACCCCTTCAGATTCGGCGCCAGTTACCTGCAGGCAAACAAGCCGGTGCTGGTTGACGTGCAGTTGCGCCCCCAGAACCCCGACCACCTGTCGTACGCGCTCAACGTGATGGATTGGCCGGCCGGGGACACGCAAGGCCAGGTGCAGCGCGTTCTCCATTCGACCTATGCCAGTCACATGACAGGCGAACAACTGGAATACGAGCCATCGGCCGCCAACGGCGATATGCGCCTGATCCCCATGCTGGAGATCGAAATGACCGGCGCTACCATACCCCTGCCGCTGACCACCACGCTGGCGACCACCATCCAGTGGAGGAGCGACATCAGCGGCACGGTCAAAGCACGCCAGTCGGGGCAGAACATATTCCTTGATTTCAGCAGTTGGCCGGGCCGTTCGGTGCGCTATTATTTCATCATCTACAACGGCCCCTGCGGCGCGCTGGGCAGCGAATGGTTCGGGCCGTTCTCCGTCGCCGCGGGCGATACGTCCTACACAATAGCCAACAGGGACCTGCTGGACGTCGCGGACGGCCAGCACGCCATCACGGTCTATGACAACGTGGCGGGGGAGAATCCTGTCTGTACGACGATCGATAACATCGTCAACGGTCCCTATACCGACAGGATGGTGGACGCGGCGCCGCTGGAGGTCTATGGCGTCAGCGTGCGGGAGAAGGATGAGAACGGCACGCTGCTGGCCTACGTCCCGCTGAACATGGTCAATGACGATACCGGCGGCGCACGGGCAGCCTTTGCAGGCCGCATGTTCTATCAACCCGGCAGCGGCGGCTGGGGCAACACCCAGAAGATGCGCCTGGTGTGGCTGGTGCAGATGCTCACCGACTGGTGCGACACGGAAGGATTCACGCCGTCCAGCGACGAGAACGCCGACGAGGAGCTCACGGCGTGGTGTAGCGAGTCCACCCACCGCGTGGAGCGGACGCAAGTGGTGCACACCTACTACGAAGACTGGCGGCTGGCGGGCCTGGCCGTGCGCGAAGACCACGGCGCAGCGGTGGCCATCGCCCACGAGGACCCGACGACGGACCAGCATCCTGATAACGACGACTATCTGTGGATGCTGGCCAAGGGGCTGGAGGCCTCTTTCGTCACCGGGCGCAAGGGCACGGGCGGGCAGCGCGACATCACGCCGAGCGTGATCCGGCAACGTTTCGACCGTGTTGCTGGCTCCGGCACGGACGAGCAGCGCTGGGGTATTCCGCAGGACGCGCTGCGGGTAACCTATTACGGCACCAACTATTTCCCGCACCAGGGTTATCTTGCCAACATCGCCGCGCAGTACAGCAAGGACGCCCTGGCCCGCTTCCTGGTCGGCGGCCAACCGACGACGGATGCACCCACCCTGCTGTTCGCGCGCGAGGAGTATTTCCGCAGCGCCAATCTGGACGCCGTGCCGCACACGAATGGGGCTGCCCAGGCGACAGTTGAACTGAAGCCGGAGGAGTACGCGGTGGAGACGGTGGCGACCGTCCAATGGGCGCCCTACCGCTATCGGAATGGCCAGTGGCAGGCCTACCCCATCGCCGAGTACATGGACGTGCTCGACCTGCGCATCGGCGATCTGTTCAAGGGCGTTCCCGATTTCTACGATCCGAACGACCTTGAGAACAGCGAGCTGGCGCTGGACGGCGCGGTCATGGCCGCACAGTCCAGTTACCTCGCCTTCTACAACGGCGTCTCCAACATCGTCCAGCGCGGCGCGATCGCCTATGCGCAGGCGGACTTTGTGTGGACCGACCGGCAACTCCTCGACTGGACGTACCTCACGGCGCGCAAGGGCCTGATCATCGGCACCAACGCCGTCACAGTGGGCGTCGTCGAGACGCTCATCAACAAGATCGTGGACAAACTTGCGGCGAAGGCCATCGAACAGAACGTCCTGGCACTGTTCCAACAGGCGTTCCCAACGTTGGACTTTGCACAGAAAGCCGCCGAGATCGGGAAATGGGCTCAGTTCAAGGAGTTTGTCGGCGGTTTGTCGTGGGCGGGCTTCAAGAGCAGCGTCAGCGGCTTTGTATCGGACAAATGGGGCATGGTGACGGCGAAGCTGAAGGATCTGTTCGCGTGGGCCAGGGGCAGCCCGGGATGGGCATTGGCGGGTGCGGTCCTGGCGCTCACGACGATCGTCGCGGTTGCCGCTCTGGCCGGCGCTGGAAAATGGGACGTCGCGATCTCGGTGGGAGTCCTGGGGCTGAGCATGTTCTCACTGGGCAAGGCCATCTACAACCTGGTGACGTATGGCGCCTCCGAAGGGATCCAGGTCGTGACGCAAACCGTCAAGATCTTTGGCACAGTCACGAGCACGGCCAACGTTGCCGGCGTCATCGGCCTGATCATCGCGGCAGTGGCGGCGATCGGGTTCTTCGTCTACGCCTGGGCCTCCAGCGGTGTGGGTATCTTTAGCCTGGCCTTCAACGCCATGCTGGCCCAGACGATTGCCCAGATCGTCGTGGCGGTCATCATGTTCGCCATCGCCGCGATTCCCGTCGTCGGACAATTGATCGTGGCGATCATCGCCGTGATTGATTCCCTGATTGCCCTGATCTGCACCGCCATCGGAGAAGAGGCGCGCACCAACGTCGCCGGGCAGTGGCTCTGCCGCGGACTTACCGGCGTGGCGACGGAACTCATCCGCAACGTCATCTACGACGCGCACGACCTGGTGGACCTGCGCAACCCCGACCGGCTGCAATTCTTCAACTTCGATCAGCAAGTCTCCGAATCCCAGGGCGTATCCGAAGGCAGCACCGTCCGCTACAGCACCTCCGTCACCACCACCATCCAACTGGCGCACGTGTTCCCCGACTGGGAAGAGATGCTCGAGGGCTGGAGGAGCGGCACGCGCCTGATCCCCATCGATTGGAAATCCCTGTCCTACGCCTACCAGTTCAACAACGATGACCTGCGGACAGCCCACTACACCTACAACCTCCAAACCGTGCAGGCGAACACCCACGAAACCCTGTCCCGCTACAGCGAAGACGAGGGGGCCCTGGTATGGCAACAGACGCAGAGCGATTTCGGCTACATGGAAATCGTGCCCTTCCTTGCCGTCAACTCCACCAGTACCTACGACACGCTCGACGAAACCGGCATCAACCGCCCTGTATCGCTCTACCTGGCGGAAGGATACAACGTGCCCCTCCAGGAGTGCTTCGTAGTACCTGATCCGCCCGGCTGCATCATTGCCCCGTACGTTCCCTTCCTCTGCTTGGTCCCGGTTTGCCACATCCGGGACAATGCCGCCACCAGCCACATAGACCTGGGCCAAAGAATGTACCTCGACGTCTTCCCGGAGAACCTGAGCCAGTTCTACGACCTGGCCCCCAAAGATGGGGGCTATGCGCTGGCCTGGGGTCAGACCGGCGATGTGACCTTCCCGCGGCAGCGGGACGCCGACGGCGACGGGCTGCTCACCGTGGCACTGGGCGGCTCCGACCCCGACGACAGCAAGTGGGACTCGGACGGCGATGGCCTGGGCGACTATTTCGAGTACACCGTCGGCAGCGACCCCACCCAGCCCGACGGCGACGGCGACGGACTGACCGACCAGGTCGAGTTCCGCCTGAGCACCGACCCCTACCGCGCCGACAGCGACGGTGACGGACTGACGGACGCCGAGGAAGCGCGCGGCTGGGAGTTCGTGTACGACCTCACCACCGGCGGCCAGCTGCGCACCCGCGTCACCTCCGACCCCTTGACCCCAGACGCCGACGGCGACGGACTGACCGACTTTCAGGAAAAGACCTATGGATTCAACCCCCGCGTCCCGGAAAGCGACACCGTGCTGACGCTGGATTCGCGGGTGTACGAAACGAGTGCCCCCCACCTGCTGCTGCGCTTCGAGGAGGATGCCGGGGCCGCTGCCTTTGGCGATTCGTCCGGCTACGGAAACGTCGCCGCCTGCGACGGGGACGGCTGTCCCACCGTCGTGGAAGGCAGATATGGCAACGCCCTCCAGTTCGACGGCGCCGACGATTGGGTGGAAGGGCCGGAGATGGACATCCCCGACGACTTTACCCTTGCCCTGTGGGTCAACCCCGACCGGACGAGTGACGGCCAGACTTTCATCGGCAAGCACACGGCGGGAGGTGCCAATCTCATCGTGTTCGGCTTCTCGACCGGCGGCTATTCCTTCAACATCAGGGGCGCCTCCTACGCCGCGGGAACCAAGACGACCGGCTGGCAGCACCTGGCCGTCGTCGGGCACAGGACCGGCGCCTCAACGACTGAGGTGACAGTGTATAGGAACGGCGACCTGCTGTGGCAGCACACGCTCAGCTCCGTGGCGGGCGACGTCTCCGGCAAGCCCTGGGCGATCGGCCAGGAGTGGGATCCCGGCGGCCCAAGCGATTTCTTCGACGGCGCGATTGACGAGGTTGCCGTCTTTGACCGCGCCCTCTCGGAGACCGAGATCGAGGCCCTGATGAGGGCGCAGTACAACCCCAGCGACCTGTTCGTCCGGCCCGACGATCTCTTGCGCTACGAGGCGGCGATCAAGAACGAGCTGCTCGGCCGCCAGGCCCAGGGGCTGCTGACCACCGACTTTCCACCCACGACGCTCACCGGCAGCACTGTCAACCCGGTGTCGTTCATGTTGCAGCCACAGGAGACCGCCGTGATGTCCGGCAGCGTGCAGGTGAACTCTGCCGTGGCCTCTGGCACCGCCATCAGCCTGACCCAGGTGGCCGGGGCCGTCATCCTGGACTGGCGCGAGCAGTCGGGCTTTGCCGAGATGTGGCTGCCGCTGAACGAGATCAGCACGACGACCACGTTCCAGGACTATTCCGGGAACGTGCCTCAGCGCAACGGCAGATGCTCCGGCGCCCACTGTCCGGCGCGCGAGCAGCCTGGCTACTTTGACTACGGCCTGCGCCTCGACGGAATCAATGACTATGTGGTCTTGAGCGACACCATGACGCTGGGCCTCAAGGACAGCAGTTTCACCGTCTCCGCCTGGGTTAACGGCGCCGCGTTCTCCAGCAACGATCAGGCCATCATGGGCACGGATACGCAGAGCACCAACCAGGGGCTGCACCTGGTCGTCCGCAACGGCAAGCCGTACATGGGCTTTTACGGGAACGACCTCGACAGCGGCTTTACGCTCTCGGACGGCCGCTGGTACCACGTCGTCTTCCGCTACACCCAGAGCACCGGCGAGCAGGCCATCTTTGTCAACGGCGAGCCCAGGAACTGGCGCACCGGCGCGGCTGCGTTCCAGGGCAGCGGTACAGTCTACCTGGGCCGTGCGCTGGGCGGCAACTATTTCAATGGCTGGATGGACGACGTGCGTGTCTTCCAGCGCGCGCTCACACGGGACGAGATCCGCGCCCTCTACGGCCAGCCCGTCCTGAGATTTGGCTTCGAGCCAAGCGTATACAATGTATACCTCGACGAGTCCGGCTTCGGCAACTTTGCCGCCGGCGCCACCTGCCCGTCCTCCCAGCAGAACGGGATCAGCGGTGGGGCGCTAGAGTTCAGCGGGATGCAGCAGTGCTCCATGTTCATGAGCGAAAGCCTGAACCTGTGGGACAGCGCGTTCACGCTTTCGATCTGGCTTTACCCTAGGACCACCGGTTCCAGCACGTACGACGACTATACCCAGGGCATCTTTGGCAACTACTGGAGCTACCGCGACACTGCCGCCAACAACACCGACGCGGCCGCGCAGAGTTATCCCACCCTGTTCCGGGTGGGGCGCCGCTTGCGCTTCGGCTTTGGCGACGGCACGACCTGGCGGCACTGGGATACCGGCGATGTCCTCACCCTCAACAAGTGGAACCACGTAGTCGTGGCCTTTGGCCCCATTTACGACCAGGACGGCAACTTCCTGGAGAACCGTATTACCTTCTACGTTGACGGCACGCCTGTGAAGAGCGAGGGGGTGGGAAGCGCCGCCCCACGCTACTCCTGGCTCTACAACTTTCTCATCTCCATCGGCCAGGTCAGCAGTATGGCCAGGCTCTACGTAGACAACATCTGGGTGGACGACGAGAAAGACGGCAGCGGGTCAGCAGAGCTGTGTCTGGCCTGGGACGAGCAGGAGATATACAACCAGGGAGACATAGGCGACGACAATGGCGATGGCAAGTCGTATTCCGTGAGCCACGAAGAGGTGTTCATCAACAGCGGCACACTCAGGATGTGGGAGGACGATCGCGACCACTCCAGCCGCGGCACCCGCTGCGGTGCCAGGCCTGACGACGACGACGACCCGCTCGACGGCGGCACGCGCGATAGCGGCGGTTGGTCCTTCGACATCTACTACCCTGGCTTGGGACGGAGTGGCTACTCCTTCTCTGGCGACACCGAAGGCACGCTGTACCTGAGCAAGGACAACCCCTCCATCCCCTTCCATGGCCGCATAGACGAACTGACCCTGTACAAGCGCGCGCTTTCGGCCGAGGAGGTGCAGGAACTGTACCTCTCCGTTTCCGCTGCCCTGCGCCTGCGCCTGGACGATCCGCCCGGCAGCGACACTTTCGAGAACTCGCTGGATCTGAGCCGGCAGAGCGACGCCTACTGCTCGGGCAGCAGATGCCCCACCGCCGGCGTCAACGGGCGCGACCTCCAGGCCACCTTGTTCGACGGGAACGATGTGCTCAACACCAACCTGACCGTAGACCAGTCCAGCAGTTCTGCCGGCGTGACCATGATGGCCTGGGTCTACCCCACGAGCACCAGCAGCGGGGTGCACCACGTGATCAGCACCTACGCGGGAGGCGACTATCTGTGGTCCCTGCTGAGGAATGGCGACAAGTGGGCCTTCAACACCGGCATCGGCGTTCAGACGACCCTCGCTTCCGTCGACGTGGGCCGCTGGCAACACATCGCTGTCGTCTACGACCCTGCCCACGGAACGACCAGCTTCTACAAGGACGGCGTACGCGAGTTCCAGAGTGTATATGGCATGGCCTACCACAGCACCAGCAACACCGTCGCCATCGGCGGCAGGTCCGGCGGTGGCCTGTACTTTGATGGCCGCATAGACGACGTGCGCATCTTCAAACTGCCGCTCTCCGCCGCAGACGTCGCCAGCATCTACCGGGCTGCGCCCATCCTCCAAATGCACTTTGACGACGACCCGGCAAACACGACGCAGTTCAGAGACAGTTCCGGCAACGGCCTCAACGGCACCTGTTCCCGGCTCCCCGGCTATTATGACCGCTGCCCCAAGGTTGGGGAGGGCATTCAGGGACAGGTTGGCCTGGCGGCCGACTTTGACGGCGTGGACGACTATTTCACCGTTCCTGACGACGATCGGTTGGACCTGGATGCCTTCAGTGTTGGCCTGTGGATCATGCCCACGGCGAACTTGACGCGCACGCAGATTCTGCTCAGGAAGGGTGAATATGACGACATCAACTTTGAGCTGCACGTCGAAGGGGGTACCCTGAAACCGATCGTGAGTTTTCACGACTGCGCGGGTTGGGGTGCTTACAGAGAGCTCGCGAGCAGCACGCCCTTGATAGTGGGCCAGTGGAATCATGTGCTGGGCACGTACGACGGGCAGGAACTCGTGATCTATGTCAACGGCTACGAACAGGGCCGAACGCGCCTGGCCGCGACGCCGTGCCACAATGACGCCACGTTGTTCGTCGGGATGGGCGCCTTACCGCCTGCTGCTCGCATAGACGAACTGACCATCTACGATCACGCACTGGGACCCTACGAAGTGCGCGATATCTTCCTGTACCAGGGTCGCTGGGTGGAGGATCGCCAGAGCCACACCATCGTCGTGGACGACGAATACCCCGTCTCCGCGCTGCTCTCATACGCCCCCACGCAGCCCTACCGGGCCAATCAGTACGTGGGGATGCACGTCGAGGCGCACGATGCCACCTCCGGCGTCAGTCTGGTCGAACTGGGCGTAAAACCCAGTGGCCAGGCCGCCTACACCTGGACTGCAGCGCCGCCCTGCCAGCAAACTGCCAATGGCATCGCCTGGTGCCCTGCCTTCGATCCCACGCAATTGGGCGGCGAGGGTGTCTACACGCTACAGACCCGCGCCATCGACCGGGTCGGCCACCGCGAAACGCCCGCCCAGGAGTATGTCGTCTACGTGGACGGCACGCCGCCGACGATCGCTTCTGCGCTGGCGAGCGGCACGGTGGTCGGCGCCTCGCCGCACCCCAGCCGGCCCGGCGCCTGGCGTGTACCTCTGCGCGGCACGGTCAGCGATCCAATCATTGCAACGGGCGTGCCGGGCAGCGGCGTGCGGCCCGATAGCGTCTGGGTGACACTGCTCACGCCTGCCGGCGCGCCCGCCGGAGAGGGGCCGCAGCTGGCCGCGCTCAACGGCGTGACGTGGACAGTGGCCTACGACTTTGGAACCAGAGAGCCTACCGGCGTCTACACGCTCCATGTCGAGGCCGCCGACCGCGCGCCGACCGCCGATACGTTGGGTAACCGGCGGGCCGTGGACCTGGGCACCATCGTCGTGGACGCCGTTGCCCCCAGCGCCGGGTTGAGTGTGCAGGACGTGCCCACCACGGCGGTCACGTCCATGCTGCCGTTCAGCGGCACCGTCGTAGAACTGCCCGCCCTCGATCACACCGTCCTGCGCCTGCACCTGGACGAGGTGTCCGGCGCCAGCACCTTCTACGATGCCTCCGGTTATGGGCACAACGCGACCTGCGAGGCCTCCTGGAGTGTCTGCCCTGCCATGACGGATGGCGTGTATGGCCACGCTCTCCAATTCGACGGGCAGGACGATTGGATCGAGACTCGCCAGAGCCCCTTCCTCGATCTCAGCGGCGGCAGTTTCAGCGAGGCCTTCTGGGTCTACCCCACGCTCCAGGACGATTATGAGCACGGTGTCCTGGGCTGGGAGAGCATCGTGGCGGACCGGTATAACTACCCCAGCGTGTGGGTGGTCCAGCGTACCAAGATCCATGCTGGCTTTGGCGATGGCGTGAACTGGAACACCATCACCACGGACGACATCCTGACCCCCAATGCCTGGAACCACGTCGCCGTCACCTTTGACGGCAAGAGTTACAAGGTGTACGTCAACGGCGCAGAGCGCTTCTCGACTGATGATTACGCCGGGAGGAAACCGTACGCGGAAACGCGGGTTATGATCGGCAGCGCAGGCGCCAGCCGGTACTTGAGGGGTACGCTCGACGAGGTGATCATCCTCAGCCGTGCGCTCCTGCCGGGCGAAGTGCGCACGCTGGCCCAGTCCCAGGTGGTCGGCGTGAGCGCGGTGCAGGTTGCCTTCACGCCGAACCTGTACGCCTGGCCCTTCTACAACGAGCAGACCCCCGCAGGTCAGGCGCTCCACCTGCCCTTCGAGGACGCGCCAGACGAGAACGGCTCCCTCACCTTCTATGACATCTCAGGGAACGGACATCACGGCCAGTGCGGCGCCAGGTGCCCTGCCACCGGTCAGAGCGGCCACGACGGAAACGCCGCCGGTTTCGACGGCAGCGACGATTTCGTCGGCATCTCTGGATTCGGCAGTTTCACCACCACCACTGTCTCGGCATGGGTCTATCGCACTGGGGAGAACTCGACGCGCGAGACCATCGTGTCGTACAAGACGCACGGTGGCTGCGGCTTTACGCTTGCCCTGAACGAGACCAATCTCTCTTTGCCCAAGTCGAATCCCCTGCGGTTCAATAACCAGTACCCACGCTTATACGTCAACGTCGGCGGCACCTGGGTATCTGCCGAGCAGCAGCTGCCTATTCCGCAGAACCAATGGGTGCACCTGGCCGGCACCTACGATGGTCAGACCATCCGCCTCTACCGCGACGGCCAGGAGGTTGCCAGTACCCCGGCTCCCGGCGGTATGACACAATGCACAGCGGACGTCGCCGTAGGCAGCCGCTCTTCACAGGACATGCACTACTTCCCCGGCAGCCTAGACGAGGTGCGCATCTTTGAGCGCGCACTGTCGCCTGCCGAGATCCGCTCGCTCTACCTGGGCGCGGGGCCAGTGCTGGCACTGCCACTGGACCAGGCGTGGATCACCGATGGCTCCGTTCTCCCCGACATCTCCGGCTGGCAGCACGACGGCACATTGCACGCCGCCGGCACTTCCAGCAACCTGGCTGTGGCGGGCCAGGTCGGCCCGTATGCCCTGAACCTGGAGGGCGGCAACTACTACGTCGCCGTGCCCGATAGTGCCGCATTCGACCTATCCACCTTCAGCGTCGGCGCCTGGGTCATGCCCTACTGGACGAGCTCACAGCCGCAGCCGTTGGTGGTCAAGCGCGGCGCGAGCGCCGCGCAGCAGAACTATGGGCTGTACCTGTACTATACGAACCTGTATAATGGAAACTCGGGCCACCTGCGCTTCTCCTTTGGAGACTGTGCGGCGACCCGCGAATTCAACAGCACCGCCACCCTGAACTGGCGGCAGTGGAACCACGTGATGATGACCTACGACGGCGCTCACTTCAAGGTGTACATCAACGGCGCCCTGGATCGCAGCGTGGACGTCGCCGCGACGCCGTGCCAGAACGCGGAGCCAGTCAGGATCGGCGGTGGGGTGCCGACAGGCTCGCTCCTGCCGTTCGCCGGCCGCGTGGACGAAGTGCGCGTCTACCCACGCGCGCTTTCGGCTACCGAGGTCGCGGCGCTCAACGAGAACCGCTGGCGCGCAGCCAGCCTGAGCGCGTCGGGGGCCGGTGCGGAGCAGGCGACCTGGACCGCCCAGGTGCCCGCCGGGCTGGAGGGCGACTACCGCGTAGACCTGCGCGGCCAGGACACGGCCAACCACACCGACAACTCCGGCAGCAGCCTGGGCGTGTGGGCGCCCACTGTGGATACGCTGGCCCCGCGCGTGACGCTGACCCGCACGCTGGTAAGTGGCGCGTACCATTACCGCATGGTGGCCGAGGACTATAACCTGACCGACGAGGGTCTGCACGCTCCCTGCGACGTGGGCGTGATCGTCACCAGCCAATACTTCCAATCCCCCTGGTACCTGGCGCTCTCCGCGCAGACGCAAGAGCGCAACCAGCGGCTCTACCAGTTGGCTGCCGAGTGCGAGGTGCCTGCCTGGATGATGCCTGGCCTGGTGGGCAGTTACGATACGCCCGGCCTTGCTTCCGGCATCGCCCTCTCCGGCACCACCGCCTATGTGGCCGACGGCGAGGCTGGCCTGCAGATCCTGGACATTTCCAACCCGGCGATCCCGCGCCTGGTGGCGACTTTCGACACGCCAGACACCGCCCTCGCCGTGACCCTGCCGCGCGTGGGACAGGGTCAGGCTGCTCCCGGCGCCGAGGCCAGCACACCTAGGGGCGCCGCGGATTCCATTCCGCGCTACACAGAGCGCAGCTACCTGGCCCGCGAGCAAGACACCGGCGTGGATGCTGCCCTGCGCCCGTCTGAGGCGCCCTCACCGTATGAGCCCCGCGAGGCGCCGCTGGCGTCCGATATCGTCCCGATCCACGCGGCGGCATCTTCTGCGCGGCCCGGCAGCACATCCCCCTCGAAGGTTGACCGCTCCGCCGTCCAGCAGGGCGGCGACCCCGACCTGATGGTCGAGAGCATCGTCGCAGAGCCGGCTGCGGTTGGCCTCAATGAGCCGTTCACCGTCACCGTGGTGGTCAAGAACCAGGGCCCAGACGACGCGGGCGGCAACTTTCACACCGGCATCTACGCTGACTTTGACCCGGCAGGACAATGCGACTGCTGCATCCACAGCTGGGCCTGCACCAGCGTCGTCTCCCTGACCGCCGGCCTCACCGCCACCCTGACATTCACCCACACCGGCTTCTCCCGCCCGGGGTATCATCGCATCTACGCCCAGACCGATTCCTACTGCGCCTACCTGGACAGCAACTGGGACAACAACACCTCCGCCCCCATCACCGTCACGGTGCGCTTCTTCACCGTGACCATGACGAGCCCGGCGGGCAATGGCCTGGAAATCGCACGCGACGGCGTCATCTCGGCCACGTTCAGCCAGGTCGTGAGCGGCACCACCTTCAGCACACGCACCTTCACCGTGCGCGGCAATCAGACGGGCGTGTACACCGGCGTGGGACAGGCTGTCAGTTGGTCCTACATCTTCGATGCGGCGCGCGACTTTATGCCGGGCGAGACGCTGGTCGTCAACCTGAGCGACGGCATCCTGGCGGACGACGCTACCCCGCTCCTGCCCTACGCCTGGCAGTTCCGCAGCGCCGTAGACGGCGGCACAGGCGCCTTCCAGGACAGCGGCCAGAGCCTGGGCAGCGCCGGCTCCTACGGCATCGTGCTGGGCGACGTGGACGGCGACGGCGACCTCGACGCGCTCACCCGATACGCCGCCGACCCGGTCAGGGTCTGGCAGAACGACGGCAGCGGTGTCTTTACCGACACCGGCCAGAGCGTCGCCAGTTCCAACGTCGCCGACTTCGCCCTGGGCGACCTCGACGGCGACGGCGACCTGGACATCTTTATCGGCGAAGGCTATGCCCAACCCAAGCGCGTCTGGCTGAACGATGGGACAGGCGTCTTTACCGACAGCCTCCAGTACCTGAGCGGCGTCGAGGAGACGCTGGCCGTGGCGCTGGGCGATCTCGACGGCGATGGCGACCTGGACGCCTTTGCCGGAAATCGCGGGCTTGGGCCCTATGACGCCAACCAGGTCTGGCTGAACGACGGCGCGGGCGTCTTTAGCCTCGGCCAGAACGTGGGCGCGGAACCCACCCTCGACGTGGCGTTGGGGGACGTGGACGGCGACGGCGACCTGGACGCTCTTGTGGGCAACGAAAGCCTGTCCAACACCGTCTGGCTGAACGACGGGCTGGGGAATTTCAGCGACAGCGGCCAGGCCCTGGGCAGCGGCGACGTCGCCGTCTACGTGGCGCTGGACGACCTCGACGGCGACGGCGATCTGGATGCCTTCACCGCCGGCTACATGCTGCAATCCGGCCGTGTCTGGCTGAACGATGGTTCCGGCGTCTTTGCCGACAGCCTGCAAAGCCTGCCCAGCCCAGGTTCTCTGCCCGTGGAATTGGGTGACCTGGATGGCGACCACGATCTGGACGTAACCCTCGACGGCGGCGACATCTGGTTGAACGATAGCACGGGCATCTTTACCGATAGCCTCCAGTCCATCGGCCTTGGCTGGCCAGACGGCGCCCTGGCGTTGGGGGACGTGGATGGCGACGGCGACCTGGATGTCCTGCTTGGGCAGGACTCGCCGGATGGCGAGATGTTCGTGGATGCCGTCACGCTCTGGCTCAACACCCGCCTGGCCCACGACGACACCTTCGCGGTAGCGGAGGACTCGGTCGGAAACACGTTGAACGTGCTGGCCAACGACGGGTTCACCGGTGGGCCATCGCTCACGATCAGCAGCGTGGGCGCGCCGATCAGCGGCACCGTCACGATCGCCGGCAGCACCGTGGTCTACACGCCCACGCTTGACTTCACCGGGGATGACGTATTCACCTACAGCGTTGCCACTGCCGGCGGCCTCCTCGGCGACACGGCGACTATCACCGTCACGGTGGGCGGCACCAACGATCCGCCCGCGGCGCAGGACGACACCGCCACGACGAACGAGGACACCGCGGCAGCCATCAGCGTGCTGGCCAACGACTCCGATCCCGACGGCCAGACGCCGTTCTTGCTGGCGGTGGAGAACCCCACCTCGCACGGCGCTGCCGCCATCGCCGGGAACACGGTGATCTATACCCCGTCACAGGATTTCAACGGCGCGGATACCTTCGCCTACACCATCAGCGACGGCATCCTGACCGACACCGCCCGCATCACCGTCACCATCCAGCCGATCAACGACGCACCGCCCTTCACCACCGGCCCCGACTGGGTGGTGGCCGAAGACTGCGGCACGCAGGTCGTTCCGGCCTGGGCGACGGACATCGCGCCCGCCCCGGCGACCGCGACGGACGAAGCCGGGCAGGTGCTCACCTTCACGCTGACGAACGACAACAACGGCCTCTTCTCCGCGCAGCCCGGGTTGAGCGTCGCAGGCGTGCTCACCTTCACACCGGCCGCGAACGCCAACGGCGTCGCCAGGGTGTCGGCGACGCTCCAGGACAGCGGCGGCACGGCCAACGGCGGGATGGATACGACGATGCAATCCTTCGTCATCACTGTCACCGCCGTCAACGATGCGCCGCAGGCCAACGACGTCACGCGGGCGACGCCGGAGGACGTACCGCTCAACATCGCCATCGTTCCCAGCCAGGTCAGCGACGTGGACGGCGACCCGCTCACGGTGAGCAGCGTCGGCGCGCCGGCCAATGGCACAGCCACGACCGACGGCAGCAACGTGGTCTATACCCCGACGCTGGACTTGAACGGCGTAGACGTGTTCACCTACACCGTGCGCGACCCCGGTGGGCTGACCGACACGGCGACCATCACCGTCACCGTCACGGAGATGAACGACCTGCCGACGCTGGACCCGCTCTCCAAGCTGACGATAGACGAGGACGCCGCGATGCAGACAGTGGGCCTGAGCGGCATCAGCAGCGGCGCGCCAGACGAGACCCAGACTTTGACTGTCACGGCTACGTCAGACGACACGGGCTTGATCCCGCATCCCACCGTCGCCTACACGAGTCCCAACACTACTGGCGCACTCTACTTCCAGCCGGTCGCCAATGCGTTCGGCGTGGTCACGCTGGCCGTGACCGTCACCGACGGCCTCTCGCAGACCGCGTGTACGTTCCAGGTGACGGTCACGCCGGTCAACGATCCGCCGACGCTGGACGCGATCCCCGACGTAGAGGTCTACGCCGACGCCGGCCCGCAGACGGTCAGCTTGAGCGGCATTGGCGCCGGCCCTAACGAGAGCCAAGCGTTGACCGTGACCGCTTCTTCGGGCAACGTGGGCCTGCTGCCGCACCCCACCGTCGTCTACACCAGCCCCAACCCGACCGGCAGCCTGTGGCTGTCACCGCAGTCCGGCCACGCGGGTGCGGCCACGGTGGTAGTGACTGTCACCGACGGCCTCTCGCAGACCGTGCGCTCCTTCCAGGTCACCGTCAGCCCGTTCCCGCCCCGCCCCTACGCCTACGTCGCCGACTGGACAGGCGGCCTGCGGCTGGTGGACGTTTCCACGCCCGCCAACCCGCACGCCAGCGGCGTCTACACCACGTACTCTGCCTACGACGTCGCCCTCTCCGGGCCTTACGCTTACGTCGCCTCCGGCTACGCCGGGTTGCAGATCATAGACGTCTCCGACCCGGCCGATCCGCACAAGGTGGGCGAAGCCGGCTTCGCCGGCAATGCCCAGGGCGTGGCCGTCTCCGGCGGCACCGCCTACGTGGCAGATGGCGACCGCAACCAGTTGCGGATCGTGGACGTCTCCGATCCTACTGATCCGCACCAGATTACCACCTACGGTACGCCGGGATACGCTTACGATGTGGCGGTCTTGGGAGGTTATGCTTACGTGGCGTGCGGCTTCCGCGGCCTTCAGGTGGTGGACGTCTCCGACCCCGCCAACCCCCACCTCGCGGGCTCACTGGGCGCATCGTCCGCTCGCGGCGTAGCGGTCTCTGGCAACCGCGTCTACCTGGCCGACGGGATCGCCGGCCTGCGCGTGGTGGACGTTTCTGTTCCCAGCAGCCCGCAACTCGTGAGCACGTTCGATACGCCAGGGAATGCGTTTGACGTGGCCGTCGCCGGGGGATTGGTCTACGTCGCCGACTATGACAAGGGCTTGCAGGTGATCAATCCCGATGGAGTCACCCCCAGCGCGACAGCGTGCGATACAGCCGGTCACTGCACGACAGTCGCGGCCACTGCGCAGGTGCAGGGCGCCGGCCTTGAGCCACTCGCGGTGAATTTGGGCGCAGGCGCCCTTGGCCCGATGGCGCTCTCTGAATCCGGGCAGGAATGGCCGAGCGTCTCCATCGCGGGCGTTCCATCGGTGCTCGCCAGCGCCGATCCCATCTCCGTCACCGGCGAGGCCTACGTGACCACCACCTCTTCCCTGCGCGCCCTGACGGTGACGGTGGACAGTGCCCTCATCTACGTTGAGACCTGGCCCAGCGGCACCGTCACGCAGACCGTCTGGAGCGCCGACTGGATGCCGGCCGGGGAAGGGACCTATGTGTTGCAGGCGCGAGTCGTGGACGACGACGGCGGCACGGCCAGCGACACGCTCACTGTCACGGTGGATACTCAGCCTCCCACCGTCGGCATCACGCCGACACTGCTCACCTCCGCGCAGTACCACCCACCGCGCGCCATTGACATCACCGGCGTAGCCACCGACACGGGCGGCGTGGCATCCGTCGAGGCCACCGTGGTGCAGGACGGCGTCGCCCGCAGCGCCGTCCTCCTCGGCGGCAGCAGCCCCACCGCGACCGCCTGGGTCGCCACCTGGTACCTGGGCAGCAACCCTCTGCCCGACGGCGAGGTCTATACCATCACCGCCCGGTCGGTGGACATCGTCGGGCGCAGCACGTGGGTCACCGAACCGGTGACGGTGGACGTGACGCCGCCCACGCCGGTCACACTGACACTGTCGGCGGCGGGCGACCGGCTGTCGCCCGGCGAAACTCTGCGCGACACGCCCGCCACGCTGACGCTGACCTGGACGCAGGCCGGCGACGGCAGCGGCGTGGCCGGCTACCTGGCGGATTGGGCCATCGCCGTGACCAACACCACGCACACCACTTCCAGCATCCCGGCCCTGGCGACTCGCATCGTCACCACCACCGCCCAGGACGGGCAGAAGGTGACGGCTTGGGTTGTCGGCGAGGACATCTATCAGAACAGGCGCTGGCAGCGCGCCGGCCCGGTCTACGTGGACGGCCCACGCACGCCCGATTACGCCATCTTGGACGATCCCGACGGCGTGTATCGCGGCTGGATGGAGAGCGGCTGCAGCCTGCTCGGCGTGGACCGCCGCGCCAGCCGCCAGGCGCAGGGCGCTGAGCAGCGCTTCTATGCCACGTGGAACGCCGAGGGACTGCGGCTGGCCTGGAACGGCGCCAATTGGGACGATCCTTCGACAGGCTCAGGACAGGCCGGCGGCGACCTGTTCGTCTACCTGGACGTGCAGGCCGGCGGCGCGATCACGGCCTATAACCCCTACAGCGATACCGCCGGCGCCGTGGTCTACCTGCCCGGCGTCACGCCAGGTTCGTCGGCGGGCGCGATGACCGCCGACTACCTGGTCTGGGTGCGTGACGCGCGGACGGCGCTGCTGATGCACTGGGACGGCAGCGCGTGGATCTCGGACACTTTGCTCCTCCCCGCGTGGTACCGCTTCGACGCCGCGCTCAGCAACCCTTCGACAGGCTCAGGGGCAGCCGGCCACACCGACCTGTACCTGCCCTTCGACCTGCTTGGCATCGCCGACCCGGCCTCGACACCGCTCAACCTGGTCGCCTTCGCCAGCGAAAATGATGCGCTGCGCCTGTGGGCGACAGCCCCCGCAGCTAACCCCGTCAACAGCAGCCGCGTGGTCGAGACGGGTGTCTTTGCGGGCGAGGAGCAGGAATTCGCCCTCACGCAGCGCTATCACTGGGACGGCCTCGGTGCGGGCGTTTGCCCCAACGGCAGCGAAGGGAGCACGCCGTTCCAGTATCCCGACACCGATCTACAGGGGCGCATCTCCGCCGATCCGGTTGGCACGGCGTACGCCTTCGTGGACGACAACCTGTTCTGGCTGTGGGAGTTGCTGCTGGGCAGCCCGCCGGCGGACATCACGTCGCTCCTAGAGCCCTTGATGAGCGCCGACCTCCCCAGGGTGGGCAACGGCCAGTTGATCAGTTACACGATCCGCTGCCACAACCAGGGCGCCTACACGGCGACCAACGTCGTCGCGGACGTCCAGGCCTTGTACGCGCTGGCCCTCGTCGGCGGCGACCGCCAGATCCCCCTGGGCGACATCGGGCCGGGCGAGGAAGACACGGTCACCTTCTACGGCGTGGTAGACCTGGGCCTCAGCGCGGAACCGTGGGCCGCCGTGGAGGCGCGGATCTATGACGACGCCCACGACCCGTCCGGCCAGCCGCTGGAGTGGCTGTGGGTGCACCACCCGGTGGATCGCGACGCGCCCGAGTTCTTTGGCATCCAGCAACCGCGCTATCTGATCGGGACGGGCACGACCGACCTGCGCGGCTACGCCTACGACGATTCCGGCGTGCCCACGATGACGCTCACCATCCAGTCCCCATCCAGCCTCACTCAGACGCTCATCTGCCCAGACGCGACTGCGCAGGACGGCCAGTGGACGTGCGCCTGGGACGTGACGGCCAGCAATGGCGGCGCAGCCCCCGCTCACGGCGCGCAGTTCGACGTGCAACTCCAGGCCACAGACGGGTTGGGGCAGAGCGGCCTGGGCGACTGGCAGCCCTTCGTCGTAGACGCTATGCCGCCAGCCGTCACGCTGGACGTGGCGGCGAGTGGCGTGAGCGACGGCAGCGTCGTGCGGGACACCACCTTCACGCTGGTGGGCGACCTGCGCGACGACGGCGGCGTGCAACAGGTGGACGTGTGCCTGGGTGGCAGTTGCGGGATCGCCAGCCTGACATCGCTCCTGGCATCTGCGCCGGCGAGTTACGAGGACGCGCCAGGCGCGCCGATCGCCATCACCGGCGGCTGTTTCGAACGCTATTTCGACGTGTCGGAGGATATCGCCATCGGTTGGGCGCGGCTGGGCTTTGTCGCCGCGCACACCCACCGCGACGACCTCCAGGTGGAACTGCGCTCGCCGCACGGCACGACTGTGCGCGTGCTTGACGACGACGCCGTCTCCGGCACCCAGCTCCAGAACTATGACCTGCTCCTGAGCGACGCCGCGGCGAGCGCGTATGCTGCCGGCGTCGGCGACGATCCCACCTGGCCGTACTACGAGCGTCTGGCGCGGCCTAACGCTCCGCTGCACGCCTTCCAGGGAGAGTCCTCCGCCGGGCTCTGGACGTTGCGCATCTGCGATACGGATGGAGCGGCAAACGACGGTGTCTACTACCGCAGCCTGCTGGAACTCACACCGCGCGATGCCGCGGTGCAGGCGGCGCGCTGGTCATACCGCACGCCCGCCACCGCCGACAGGTTGGATCATATCTCCCGCACCATCGTCATCTCCGGCACGGACGCGGTGGGCAACCGCTCCGCCATCAGCCTGATGGTGTGGGTGGACAATGTCGCGCCGGTGATCACTGTAACCCAAGCGGTAGCGCGTGCTGTCGTGGGCAGCCGCGATGCCCTGATCGGTGGCGTCGCGCACGACGGCGGGCAAGTGATCGCCGTCTCCGTGATCATCGAAACCCCCGCTGGTGAGGTCACCAACGAGCCGGCATCCCTGGAAGGAGAGACATGGCAGCACGTCCTGCAAAGCGACGTCGCCGGCGATTACTGGCTGTGGATCAATGCCTTCGACGAGGCAGGCAACGTGACCACGGCTGGGCCGTTCGGGGTCACCCTGATTCCGCCCGGCTCCCGCGTCTATCTGCCGCTGGTGAGCAGTGCCGGAGCACCCCCGCCCATCGTACTGCCCGATCTCGCAGTGCAGGCGAGCGACGTGCTGCTGGCCTCCACCGAGGCGCAGATCGTCGTCCGCAACGTGAGCGCCGCCACCATGAGCGCCGATTTCCGAGTGGACCTGTACTTCGACCCCAGCCACGTGCCGGGGATCAGCGACCACTGGCAGAGCATCGCCACCTATGGCGCGCACTGGCTGGTGCCGGCAGGAAGCCACCCGCTGGCGCCGGGCGGACAGGTCACACTGACGCTCGCCAGCGCCGCCGGGAGCAACTACCCGGCGCAAATCGCGCCGTTCGACCACGCCTACGTCCAGGCGGACACACTCAATGCGGTGGCCGAGTTGAACGAAGGCAACAATCTTGTCGAGTTGGATATCGTCGACATTGACGCGCCCGACCTGATCGTAGAGCGCACCGTCGCCGCCGGCAGCAACGTGCAGGTGATCATTCGCAACCAGGGCGAATCGTCTGTGGTTGACGAGTTCTGGGTGGAACTCTACGTGGACCCCAGTCCTGCCCCCACACGCGTCAACCAGATCTGGAACGATCTGGCCGACCAGGGGCTGGTATGGGGCGTGACGACGCCGCTGAAACCGGGCGAGGCGCTCACGCTCACCGTGGGCGACGCCTATTATGCGCCGCAATACAGCCAGGTTTCCTGGCCGCTGCCCGTCGGAACAGTGGTCTATGCCCAGGTGGATTCGGTCAACGCCGATACGACCTACGGCGGCGTGCTGGAGAGCCACGAGATCATGGGCCAGCCGTACAACAACATCGCCGGACCAGTGGAGGTGACTGGGAGCGCGGCGGGGGCATCAGCTGCTGCAAGCATAGGTCCGGTTTCACACCTAGGAACCCGCCTGCCACGCAGGCGATAATCGGCCCACCACGCACCAGACACCACCCGGCAAAAACATATCGCCGGCGGCGGATGCCGCGGTCGCGGCGGTTGACGTGCACCTTTCCCTTGAACATTGGCCCGCTTGCCGCAGGGTCTCGCAAGCTCTATGCGCCTATGATGCCCGCCGTGGCCGGTACTGAATGGCCTCGGCCAGGTGCGGAATCTCGATGCGGGCGCTCCCCGCGAGATCCGCGATCGTGCGGGCCAGCTTGAGGATGCGGTGGAAAGCGCGCGCGCTCATCTGCAGTTGCTGCATCGCCGCCTTGATCAATCCCCGCCCAGCCTCGTCCAGGCTGCAGATCTGGCGCACTTCCGAGGGCCCCATATCGGCGTTGCACAGCAGGGGAGGTTCGCGAACCGCCCATGCCGCGAAACGCTGCCGCTGCACCTCCCGCGCCGCCTCCACCCGCGCCCGGATCGCCTCCGACGGCTCCCCAAGCCGCCCGTCGGTCAGCTTCTCATAATCCACCCGCGGCACCTCCACGTGGATGTCGAAGCGGTCCAGCAGCGGCCCGGAGATGCGCTTCTGGTAGCGGCTGATGGCCTGCATCGAACAGGTGCATTCCCTCAACGGGTCGCCATAGTAGCCGCAGGGGCAGGGATTCAGCGCCGCCACCAGCATAAAGTTGGCCGGAAAGGTCAGCGTGCCCGAGGCACGCGCGATAGAGACCTGGTGATCCTCCAACGGCTGGCGCAGCCCTTCCAGCTCCCGCGAACCAAACTCGGGCAGCTCGTCGAGGAAGAGCACGCCCCGGTGAGCCAGGCTGATCTCGCCGGGTCGCGGCCAGTTGCCCCCACCCACCAGCCCGGCGTGGCTGATGGTGTGATGAGGCGCGCGGAAGGGACGGTGGCGGATGAGGGGGGTGTCCGGCGGCAAGAGCCCTGCCACGCTGTAGATCTTGGTCACCTCCAGCGCCTCTTCGACCGACATCGCTGGCAGGATCGAGGGCATCGAACGGGCCAGCAGCGTCTTGCCAGCGCCAGGCGGGCCGCTCAGTAAAACGTTGTGGCCCGCGGCGGCTGCCACCTCGAGGGCGCGCTTGACGTGCTCCTGTCCCTTGATCTCGGCGAAATCCGCCGCGTAGGGCGGGAGCGGCGACGAGGCCAGGCCCTGGCCGGGGGTGTAGGGCGGGATCACGCGCAGCCCTTGCAGATGCGCCGCAAGCTGGCCCAGGTTCTCGACCGGGATCACCTCCAACCCGTCGATCAGGGCTGCCTCGGGAGCGTCGGCGGCGGGAACGAATAAACGCCGGAGACGCTGCTGGTGGGCCAGCGCCGCGATGGGCAGGATGCCGTTGACGTGGCACACCGAGCCGTCGAGAGAGAGCTCGCCGATGAACAACGCGCCTTCGACCTGCTGCGGCCAGGCCTGCTCCGACGCGATCATCACCCCCACGGCAATGGGCAGATCGTAGACGGGCCCCTCCTTGCGTATGTCGGCAGGGGCCAGGTTGATGGTGATGCGCTTGTTGGGGAAAAGAAAGCCCGAGTTCCTGATGGCCGCGCGAACCCGCTCGCTGGACTCCTTGACCGCCGCGTCGGGCAGGCCGACCATGATCAACCCGGGCATGCCGCGCGCCGTGTCGACCTCCACGCTGACAAGGACGCCCTCCAGACCGACCAGGGCGCAGCTGGTGACTTTGGCAAGCATATTCGGTTACCCTCCGCTGGGCCAGATTGTAGCACAAGGGGCGAGAGCAGGCAAGCGCATAGGAAAGGGGTGCCGGCAGGCGGTTCCACCGCCTGCCGGCACCCCTCTACCCTGTTTCCCTCGGCTACTTCCGGCCCACCAGAACCACGTATCCCAGCCGCTTGAACAGGCCCTTGGGCATACGCTTCCTTTCCCTCATGTACTTCCTGAGCGCCGGATTCTTGATGTACAGGACCAAGGTGCGAGAAAACATCCTGAACATATCGCCTGCCGTGTAGCGCTTGACCTGGCTGGCCTCGCGGCGCGTCTCGACCCTGTAAACCCGCGCGACGACGTCCCTGAACCCGGCACCCTCCAGGAGCGCCCGCCAATCCTCGACGTCCAGGATGTCCGGCGCGATATCCCAGGTGCGCTTGTACTCGACCATCTCCGCCGTCGGCGTCTCGATCCAGATCTCTTCGTTCAGCCCGACGTACCCCCCAGGCCTCACCACGCGCGCGTACTCGTCTATCACCCGCTTCTTGTCCTCGATAAAGGTCGCCACCGACTCGCACAGGATGACGTCAAAGGTCGCATCGTCGAACGGCAGCGCCTGCGCGTCCGCGACCCTGAACTCGACGAGATCCCTCACCCCCAGCTTGCCGGCCCTCTCGTCGGACAGGGCGACCATCGGCTCGCGGAGATCGACGCCGACGACACGGCAGCCAGTCGTCCTGGCCAGGTAGCACGCCGTCGCGCCCGCGCCGCAGCCGACGTCCAGCACGGCAGTGTCCTTGCCAATATGGCACAGCGTCGCTAGCTCCTTGGTGGTCTCCAATCCCCCCATGTGCTTCGTGGTGCCTATGGCGGCCTGTATCTCGAAATAAGAGAGATCCGAGGCTTCCTGCAGATACCTGTCACGCTTCATCGTGCACCCCCATTTTAAGACATTCAGTTTTCCACCGTGACGACCCTATCCCCCCTGCCCCCTTCCCGCCAGCGGCAGGGCAGCTTGGCAATCCGCCCCACGTTTTCGTCATGGAGGGTCTCCGCGGGACATGGCAACTGCTCCCCACCGGCGCTAGCGGATCGCCAGGTCCTGCAGCCAGACCAGCCCGTCTCGGGCATAGGGACGATCGCCGGCGACAGGCAGCCGGACGATGTCCGGGTAGGTGTACATCCCCGCCAACAGCGCCGCCGTCCCCGGCGGCGCCTCTGGCGGGAGGGATAGATCGACCCGCTGGGTAAAGAGATCGCCCGGCACCCACTGCGAGGTTGGGTAGACGCCGCCCAGGGGCGGCGCGTCGTGCTGGGCCAGCAGCCTCCCATCCTCGCCCAGCAGGTGCACGAAGAGCGTATAGTCCTCGTCCATGGAACGCAGAGCCTGCCAGTAGAGCGTCAGCGAAAGGATATGGCCGGGCTCCGCCGTCCCTGCCACATCGTAACCGACGAGGCGCACCTGTTCGCCGAGGACGACGTCCAGCGGAAAACCGGCGGGCGCGGCAGCCGCTTCGACAAAGCGGAATGCCTGGAACAGCACCCCCAGGCAGCGCTCGGACTCAAGTGCGGGAGAACACCCCAAGCTCTCACCCCCGGCCGCCGCCAGCGCCACCCCCCCGCAGCGGGGATCGCCGACGATACGGGTGCATCCCCCCCGGGCGTACAGGGCGATCTGGTTGATCCCCTGCTGAAGCGTGAAGACAAGCGTGGTGTAGGTCATCCACTCGCCGACCACCAAGGGGGAGAGCAAGACGCCATCGACCTCGATCTCGAGCCGCTGGGGCGCCGCGAGGGGCAGAGCGGTGAACTGCAGCGCCCCCTGCTGCTGGCGTGGGGAATAGAGAACCAGATGCGCCGACTCGGGCATCCAGCGGGCCGGGAGGCCGTTCCAGTCCTCGACGTACTGCCAGCCCTGCTCGAGGGAGCGCCCGTCGTTGTTCGGCAGCGCATACACCAGATCCGTCGGGACCGCAGGCCCCGGCGGGACCTCGTAGATGGCCATCTCCTCCTCCACAGACCGGGGCGGGCCGAAGGCCGCTTCCAGTAGCTGCATCTCCGCCTCGACATGGCCCACGTGAAGCGTGTGGAGCAGGACGTGGCCGACCCCCTCGGCGCGGGCGACGGCGGCGCGGTCGGAGGCACTCGGCGCCGGGACGATATCCGGCCCCACCGCCGGCAGCAGCAGCCCGTCGAGAAACCCCGCCACATCCGGCGAAACGGGCAGGGAGCGTTGGAACCAGCTGTCGAACAGGGGGCGCTCGTGGATCGTCTGGTAGAACAAGCCGACCTGCTTGACGTGGCCAGCAGCGATAGGCAGGTTCAGCACCGCGCCCTGGTTACCGCTCTCGGCGATATCGGCCAGGTAGGCCGGTGGGCGCACAGGCGTGGTGGGGCACGGCCAGACGACGAGGAACTCGGCCAGCGTGACCAGGCACAGTGCGGTGGCAGCCACGCCGCGCCAGCGGCGGCGCAGGCGCGCCATCAGCCAGGCCAGCCCGTAGGCGGCGAGCACCGCCAGGGCCAGCATAAGCGTCACGTGGATGCGCGCCGGGGCGCGGTTGAGCGAGAGCAGCGGCAGGTTGGTCAGCAGCGCGTAGGGCAGCGCCACGGTGATCTCCACGGGGCCCTTGACGTCGTCCACGCTGAACGAGACGACCTCGCCGTTCACCTTGAGCACCGGCCCCAGCGAAAGCACCGCAGCCAGGACGGCGACCAGTGCCCAGGCGGCCGCCTGGCACCGCAGCTCCGAGGCGCGCGGGCCCAGCGCGGCCAGCAGTCCCAGCCCCAGCGGCACGAAACCTGCGTAGGTCAGCAGCTCGGCGATGCGCCAGTCGTCGGGCGCGACGCGGTGCGCATAGGAGGGCACCATCCCCAACGCGCCCAGCACCGGGTTCGCGGGTGACGGGGCGACGATGCCCAGGAGGTCAGCCGAAAAGCTCACCGTGCCGATACCCTCCAGGTAGGCGCCCTGTCCCGACACCTGCTGGCGCAGCACGGGCCAGAAGAACGGCGCCGCGATGATCAGGCCCAGCGCCAACGCCCCGGCCAAGGCCAGCCAGCCCTGCCGCCCCATCTTGCGCTTGAGCAGGCACACCTCGCACAACAGCCACGCCGCTGTAGAAGGGACGAGGAGAAAGGGGATGAACAGGGGCTGCACCAGCAGCGACGGACCCAACGTCAGCCCACAGAGCACCGCCGTCGCCGCCCTCGGCCGGCGGACCGTCTTGATGAGCAGCAGGAGATAGAGAGGGAACAGGTAGGTGGCGATCAGTTCCATGTGGCCCGCCAGCGCGTGCGCCACCCGGCCCGGAAAGAACGCTTACACGATCCCGCCCAGCAGGCCAGCCCAACGATTCTGTGTCAGGTAGGCGCACAGGGCATAAGCAGCCAGCCCGCTGAGGAAAAAGGTCAACAGGAACACGACGTTGTACGCAGCGACCGGCGAGAGGAAGAGGAGAAAGGGGATTCCCACCACGTAGGTGGTGAAATACGTCAGCAGCAGCGGGTAGTCGGCGCCATCCGGAAAGTAGAGCCAGCTCAGATCACTGGGGCTCTGGCCCAACTGCAGCAGCGCCTTCCTGAACCACCACATCTCGTAGGCCTGTTGGTAGGCGTCGCGGCTCCAGGCGGGGTTCTGCGCCAGGTTCGAATCAAGCTGCAGGACCACGGGATAGGTGATCGCGAGCGTCAGCAGGGCAAAGGCCACCGGGACGGCAGCAGCAGGAAGGATCCGCCGCATGTGCAAAAGGGACAGGAACCTGCCCCACCGCGTCTTGCCTGCTCGCTCGGCCAGGCTGGAGATCATTGAGGCGCTCCCCCCCCTCTGCCACCGGGAAATGGCAGGCCTGCGCGCCCATGGCCCGGCACTCGATCTCGCGCACCCCAACCTCCTGTCCCGTGGCCCACTGCACCGCCTCGCTGGAGCCGATGTAGAGATGGCAGATGGGTTGCTCCGCCTGGCGACGGCAGCGCACGCCACAGGTCGAATCGGCAAGGACGAGCCCTATGGGCAGAGTGCCACTCTTGCGGTGCACGACGTCCACTGGACACGCTCATCCTCCCGCGTCAGAATTCTAGTTCCCAGACCGCCATGGATTCCCCTGTCGCCTCGAATCCAAAGCGGTGATAGAGACGCCGGGAACGTTCGTTGTGGGATTGAGTATTGAGGGTGACCCAATCGGCATTCTGCTGCCAGAAAGCGCGCAAAGCATCCTGCAGCAGCAGCGCGCCAATACCGCAGCTCTGATGGATCGGATGCACGGCCAGGCGATTGAGATGGGCCGTCGGCAGGCGCAGTTCCCCTTCCGCGTACCCCACCACCCGGCCTCCTGCCTCCGCCACGACGAAATGGAGGACCGCAGCGGCCTTGCGTCGAATCGTGGCCTCGCTGTACCACCAATGAGGCGTGAAGGCCGCGCGGTCCAGCGCGGCTATCGCCGCGTCGTCTGTGACCTGCGCAGGCCGGATGCAGACCCCCACAGCTTCCGGTACCGCAGGCAGGGTACGGCCGTGCTTGGACAGCGTGATCACATTCGTCAGATGATGAAAGCCTCGCGCGCACAGGTGTGGCCCTGCCCATCCCTGGCAGTCCATCCAGGCCAGGCTCCTCACCTCTCGATGGCCCAGTTCATCGAGCAAGCGAGAAAGCGTCAGATCGAGCCACCGGTCGACCTCCAGCATGTCGTCCAAAGCAGCCAGGCGCACCCAGGCCACGGGCGACTGGTCAGGCCACGCCAGGAGCGTTCCCACGACGTCTCCGCCTCGATCGACCACGATGAACAGGTCGTCTGCCAGGTGCTCCTGCCACTCCCAAAGCAAGGGCAACGTGCGGCGTGCTTCCTGGTTGAGCGCCTCGATGGCCGGCCGGTCGCCCGGACAGGCTCTCCTCACCTGCATGTCCATCGCCGTTTACTTTAGCACATCGCCCCCTGGAGGTCAAGTCCTTTATCTGATGTAATTACTCAACCGTCTCGCCCAGAGAGAGCGGGGGGTGTGGCGGGCGGCGAAGCCGCCCGCCACACCCCCCACTTCTTTCCCGCTGGCTGAGTACGTTACTATCTGATTTGCCTTTTTGCCCCAGTTGGTGTAAACTGGCTGAGTCTTCTCAGGAAGCGGGAGCAACGACCCGGGTGACTGAGAGGATGGTGCTACAGAATGCTAATCTGATTACCATCATGCTCATCTTTCGGTCAAATTTCTATTGCAGTCTTGAATTATCTCGCCCCTATATCCGCGGGTGATCTGAAAGTTCATCCCATATATTGGGGGCGTTGCAATGGACCTGTTGACAATGTGCAATGATGTTTGCGTATATGACTCACGATCCCCCACTATGGGGCCGAATTCTAGGCGCAGAAACGCGATTTGCCCCATAATTCAAGAGGTCGGTCTGAAAATGACCGAAAGGTGCGATCATGAACACAGGGCGACACAAGGTGCAGGCAGACCTTGTTGTCAGCGGCACAGGCTACATTCACTATGGCTGACGAAGGAAAGCGCAAAGCTCTCGAAACGGCATTAGCCAGTCTGACCAAGCGTTATGGCGAGGGCACCGTGATGCGCCTGGGGGAGGCGACCCATCTGCAGGTCGAGACCATCCCCACCGGCGCCCTGGCCCTCGACCGCGC
>JAFGOJ010000455.1 GCA_016926575.1 Anaerolineae bacterium
TCAAAAAGTGGGGGGTGGGGGTTTTGCGGGCGGCGAAGCCGCCCGCAAAACCCCCATCTTCTCCCCGCTTTATTGAGAAGTTACGATAAGACACAATTTAGGAGAGTGACAATGTCTGATTGGCAATACATCCGAACGGAAATCGAAGACCAGATCGCCGTGCTGACCATCGACCACCCCCCGGTCAACTCGTTCAACAAGCAGGTGGTGACGGAGCTGAGCGAAGCGGTCGACGCGCTGCTGGCCGACGACGCGGCCAAAGTGATCATCATCACCGGCGGCGGGAGCAATGCCTTCGTCGCCGGGGCCGACATCCCGGAGATCAAGGCACTGATCGAGAGCAGCAACGCCGACGAGGCGCGCGCGTTCCTCGAACGCGGGCAGGGCACGTTCCTCAAAATCGAGCGCTCACCCAAGCCGGTCATCGCCGCCATCAACGGCTTCTGCTTGGGCGGTGGTCTGGAGTTGGCCATGTCTTGTCACATGCGCATCTGCTCCGACCGCGCCCGCATGGGGCAGCCGGAGATCAACCTGGGCCTCATCCCCGGATGGGGCGGCACGCAGCGCCTGGCGCGCCTGATCGACAAGGGCAAGGCCATCGAATTGATCCTCACCGGCGACATGCTCACCGCGCAAGACGCGTACCGCCTCGGCCTGGTCAACAAGGTCGTGCCCGACAACGCGGTCATTAAGGAGGCGCGCGGCCTGGCCCGCAAGATCGCTTCCAAGTCGAAGGTGCCCGTGGCCGCCGCGCTCAAGGCCGTCGTCGAGGGCGTGAACACCGACATCGAAACGGGCCTCTCGATCGAGCTGGAGCAGTTCGTGGCCCTGGCGGGAACCGAAGACATTCACGAGGGTGTCAACGCGTTCCTCGAAAAGCGACAACCGCAGTTCAAGGATCGGTAACAAGAGGCGAGAAGCAAGAGGCAAGAAGCAGGAGGTGTCCTGCGTCTTGCCTCCTGCATCCTGTAATTTGGAGGTGTGGTATGGAGTTTGCCCTGAACGAAGAACAGCGTATGTTTCAAAATATGTTCCGGGATTTTGCTGCGAAGGACATCGCTCCGCACGCCGAGGAGATCGACCATGAGGAGACGATGCCCGCCAGTATCCTGAGCAAGGCGGCCAACCAGGGCTTCCTGGGCGCAACGTTGCCCGAGGAGGTCTTCGGCGCGGCGTTGGACGGGGTCAGCTATGCCCTGATGATCGAGGAAGTCGCCCGGGCGTGCGTGTCGCTGTCTGTGGTGACTGCCGCGCACGTCAGTATGGTGGCGATGAGTATCCTGGAGGCCGGCAGCGACGCGCAGAAAGCGGAGTGGCTTGAAGCGATGTCGGCGGGTGAGGTGATCGGAGCCTTTGCGTTGACCGAACCGGACGCCGGCAGCGACGCCCAATCGCTCCAAACCCGCGCCGTCGTCGACGGCGACGAGGTGGTGCTGGGCGGCGTCAAGACCTGGGTGACCAACGGCGGCATCGCCGGGCTGTTCCTGGTCTTCGCCCGTGGCGCGGAGGGGATCGATGCCTACCTGGTGCCGCAGGACACACCCGGCTTGACCGTGGGCTACCGCGAACCGACGCTGGGCCTGCGCAGCGCCAGTTTCAACACGGTTTATCTGGAAGGTTGCCGCGTGCCCCTGACGAACCGGCTGGGGCAAGCGGGCGGCGGCTGGGACATCGCGCGGCGGGCGCAGGACCGCATGGCGGTTGCGCTGGCCGCGGCCGGCCTGGGCGTGGCGACGGATGCCATCGCCGTGGCGTCGAAGTACGCCACCGAACGCATCCAGTTCGATGTGGCCATCGCCCACAAGCAGGCCATCCAGGAGTTCGTGGCCAATGCCTACATCGAAACCGAGGCACTGCGCTACCTGGTCTACCGCGCGGCGTGGCTGTCCGACCAGGGGCAAAGCGTCTCGGTCGAGGCGTCGACGGTCAAGGCCTTCGCTGCCCGCGTCGCCCGCAACGTCACCAACATGATGGTCCAGGTGATGGGCGGGTATGGGTTTATGGAGGACTATCCGATGGCCCGCAAGTATCGGGACGCGCGTTCCCTGGGTATCATCGGCGGGCCGACGGAAGTTCACCAACTCCGGGTTGCGCAAAAGATCTTCGCCGACCTGGACGTCGAGATCAAGCTGTAAGGAGGGCAGAGATGGATTTCACGTTGTCTCCAGAGCATCAGGCGTTACGCCGCATGATTCGAGAGGTCGTTCAGAACGAGGTCGCCCCCCTCGCAGCCGAGATCGATCGCCATCACATCGTGCCCATCGAAACGATGCGCAAGATCGGCGCGACCGGCTTGCTGGGCGTCTGTTTCCCGCAGAAGTACGGCGGGATGGGCGCGGGCGAGATGGGCTACTGTATTTTGATGGAGGAGGTCAACAAGGTCTGCACCTCCACCGGCACCAACGTCGGGGCGCACATCGGCATCGGCGCGATGGCGATCTACCTCGACGGCAACGAGGAGCAGAAGCGCAAGTACCTGACGCCCCTGGCGCGCGGCGAGAAGTTCGCCGCCTTCGGGCTGACCGAGTCGGGCGCGGGCTCCGACGCCGCCGCGATCCGCACCCGCGCCGTCCGCGAGGGCGATTCGTGGATCCTCGACGGTGGAAAGGTCTTCATCACCAACGGCGGCTACGCCGACACCATCACCATCCTCGCCGTGACCGATCCCACGCTGGGCGCGCGGGGCGGCATCACCGCCTTCATCGCCGAGACGGACTGGAAGGGCTTCAAGGTGGCCCGCGAAGAGGACAAGATGGGTATCCGCGGCACCAGCACGGCCGAGCTCGTGTTCGAGGAACTGCGCGTGCCCCACGAGAACGTGCTGGGCAAGGTGGGCGAGGGGTTCATCATCTTCATGAAGTCGCTCGATATGGGCCGCCTGACGCTGGGCGCAGCCTGCATCGGTGGATCCGAGATGGCGGTCGATTCGGCGGTGCGCTGGGCGAAGACCCGCCAGCAGTACGGCGAAGAGCTGGCGCACAAGCAGTCGGTGCAGTGGAAGATCGCCAACATGGCGACCGAACTGGAAGCGCTGCGCAGCCTGGTCTACCGCACGGCGTGGCTGGTCGACACCGGGCAGCCCTTCTCCCAGTTGGCGGCGATGTGCAAGCTGTACGGCTCCGAGGTAGCCTCGCGTGCCATCGACATGGCGCTGCAGATCCACGGCGGCCTGGGCTTCACGCGGGACTTCCCGCTCGAACGCGGCTTCCGTGACGCCCGCATCGGCGAGATCTACGAGGGGACCAGCGAGGTGCAGAAGATCGTCATTGCGAACAACATCTTCCGCGAGCATGGGGTGAGGGTACGACCTTAGGAGGTAACTAAACTATGCGAATAATCGTGATTCTTGGACGTGTCTTGGACCCCGCTGGCATCACTATCAACCAACGGGCGGGACGCATCTTCGTCAACCGGGAGGAGTACGTGATCCAGCCGGCCGACCGCTGCGCCTTGGAAGTGGCATTGCGCATCAAGGACGCCACCGCTGCCGAGGTGGTGGTGCTGCCTCGCGGCCCACTGCCCGACGACGACATCCTGCGTCAGGCGCTGGCAATCGGTGCCGACCGCGCCGTCTACTTCACACGCGAGCGCTTCAAGGCCGACGAAGCGGTGATGGTGCGCCTGCTGGAAGCGGCCATCGACCGCTTGGGCGGGGCCGATCTGGTCTTGACCGGCGCGACGACGCTCGACAGCGGGCAGGGCCAACTGGGACCGCGTATGGCCGCGGCACTGGACTGGCCACAGATTCTCGATGCCTGGCAGGCTGAAGTCGTCGATGGGGCGGTGCAGGCGGTGCGGCAGGACGGAACCGGCTACGTGACCGTCGAGGCCGCCCTCCCGGCCGTGGTGACAGTCGTCCCCGGCGCGGTCAAGCCGCGCTACCCCGACGGCGTGCGGCTGGTCAACATCTACAAGAACGTGGGTGAGATTGCCGCGGCGCTGGAACGGTGGGAGGTCACCGATCTGGTGGGAGTGGACATGCTCGTGCCGCTCGTGGAGCGGCGTGGGCAGGACTTCCCCCCGCCGCGTGAGCGCGGCGTGCGGTTGAGTGGCGCGCCGGACGAGGTAGCGGTGGCCGCAGCGCAGGCGCTCCAGAAGCGGATGAACGGGTGAGGAGGAGATCATGTCATATCTTGACTTGTTGATGGCACAGCAGGAAGAGGTCTCCGAGGCCGAGGGCGGTGGCGGCGGCGTGTGGGTCGTGGCCGACGTCGTGGATGGCGCGGTAGCGCCGGTGACGCTGGAGGCGCTGGGCGCGGCGCGCACGCTGGCCGACGCGCTGGGGGCTTACGTCTACGGGGTGCTGTTGGGCAGTGGCGTATCTGACCAGGCGCAGCTCCTCTACCAGGCCGGCGCCGACGGCGTGCGCGTGGTCGACGACCCGGCGCTGGCGCAGTTCGCCACGGCACCGTTTTTGAAGGTTCTGAGTGATCTGTTCGCTGAAGAGCAGCCGGAAGTGGTGCTTTTCGGCGCGACGGAGATGGGGCAGGCGCTGGCCCCGCGGCTGGCGCAGCAGATGAGCGGCGGCCTGATCGAGCACGCCGCGACTCTCAGTTTGGATGAGGAGACGCGCACGGTGCAGGGGGCGGTTCCCATCTACGGCGGTGAGTTCTTCGAGGTCCTGGCCTGCCCGCAGGCCCGCCCGCAGTTCCTGACGGTGGAACCGGGCGCGCTGGGCGCGCCGTTCCTCGATCGCTACCGCAGCGGCGAACCGACGGCGCTCGACGTGACGCTCGCCGAACCGGACGTGCGCATCCTCGGGCCGGCGGAGGGCTTCGAGCCGCCCGCTGTGCCGCTGGCGCAGGCCCCTGTGATTGTGGCGGCCGGGCGACAGGCGGGTGACTTCGCGCTGGTGCAGCGGCTGGCGGCGGCGCTGGGCGGCCGGGTCGCGGGTGACCGCGGCGCGAGGGATGCGGGCTGGATCGAGGCCGATCAGGTGATCGACGTGCGCGGGGTGACCGTGTCGCCCGACGTCTACGTGGCGGTCGGCATCCGCGGCGATACGTTCCACAACGCGGCCATCGAAGCGGCGAAGTTCGTTCTCGCCATTCATCCCGACCCGGAGGCGCCCATCTTCGCGCTGGCCGATCTGTGTATCGAGGGGAATCCGGCAGAGGTCGTGCCGGCGCTGCTGGAGGCGTTGGGATAGGACCGGCTTGGTTAAAGCCTGCGTCTTTCTTGCCCTCCCCTTCCTTTTGCCTGCCGGCAGAGGTGGGGGAGGGCTTTTTTTAAACGCTAACAGTAACTGCTCAGCTTGTGCTTCGCAGTTGCCTTTCCCGCCGCAGAAAGGGGGAGTGGGGGTTTTGCGGGCGGCGAAGCCGCCCGCAAAACCCCCACCTTCTCCCCTCGACGCGCCAAGCGAGTAAGCCAAGCACACAGCATGAGCAGTTACCGGTAACAGTTGAATAAGCTGAATATTTGTGTATAATACCGTCTATGATAGACGTCATCAACAATCGCTACCGGATCGTGCGCGAGCTGGGACGGGGCGGTATGGGCACCGTCTACCTGGTCGAAGACACCCTCAACGACGATCAGGTCTTGACGCTCAAGATGATCCGCTCCGACCTGTTCGGCGAGCGCAACCTGGCACAGTTCAAGTACGAATTTGCTGCCCTGGGCCAGCTCCATCACCCCAATCTGGTGGTGGTTTACGACTTCGACGTGGTCGCCGGCGGCGCGGCCTCCTTCTACACGATGGAGTACGTGCCGGGGGAGGACTTGCTGGGCGTCGCCGAGCGCCACGCCGGGTCGGGCGATTACACCTGGCTGTACGAAATCACCGTCCAGGTCTGCCGCGCGCTCCAGTACATCCACTCGCGCGGCCTGATCCACTACGACGTCAAGCCGCGCAACATCCGCATCACCCCTGACGGCCAGGTCAAACTGATGGATTTCGGGCTGATCGGCGAGGCGCGGGGTGAGGGGCAGCTCCGCGTGCGCGGCACGCCCGAATACATCGCCCCGGAGTTGATCCGCGGCGACCAGGTCGACCACCGGGCCGACCTGTACTCGCTGGGCGTGTCGCTGTACGAGATCGCCGCCGGACGGCTGCCGTTCACCGCCGACAGCAGCATGCTGATCCTGCGCCAGCACGTGGAAGTGGCCCCCGACCCGCCGCGCCAGTTCGTCGAGAGCGTCCCCGAGGCGTTGCAGACCCTGATCCTCAACCTGTTGAGCAAGGAACCGGCGGCGCGCTATGGGAGCGCCAACGAGGTCGTCCAGGCCATCAACCAGTTGACCGGCCTCGATTTCCCGGTGGAGACGAAGGAGACGAAGCGCGGCTACATCCAGAGCGGCAATTTCGTCGGGCGCGAGTTCGAACTGGCCCGCCTCCAGGGTCTTCTGATGCGCGTGATGCAGGGCCAGGGCCGGTTGGTGCTGGTCTCCGGTGCGGCCGGCGTGGGCAAAACCCGCCTGGTGCGTGAGGTGCGCCTGCGCGCTCAGATGCAGCGCGTCTTGGTCTGCGAGGGCGTGTGCCACGAGCAAGTTCGTGCTCCCTACCGCCCCTGGGTCTCCATTTTCAGCCAGGTCATCTCCTACCAACGCACCAGCAGCCCGGACGTGCTCCAGGTCTACGGCCTGCCCCTGGTCAAGTTGATGCCCGACCTTGCCGAACACATCGGCCTGCCGCTCGATACCGGCGAGGAGGTGGAGGACCGCTACCGGTTGATGGAAGCCGCGGCGCGTTTCCTGATGACGTGCGACCGGCCCTTGATGTTGGTGCTGGACGATCTCCAGTACGCCGATGCCGAAACCATCGAGTTGTTGGACTACCTCGGCCGGCGCGCGCGCGACGCGAGTTGGCTGGTGTGCGGCGTTTATCGCTCCTACGACGTCGACGAAACGCATCCCGTCAACGCACTGGTGCGCCGCGCCCAGTTGATCAGCCGCCGCCAGGAGTCGCAGACGCCCACCGGCGACCAGCCCTACGACCTGGTTCAACTGGACGCCCTGGACGAGACCGCCGCCGGGGATTTCGTCGCTTCGATGTTGGGGGTGAGGGAGTTGCCGGAGGGACTGCTCCCACAGTTGATGGCCCAGACCGGTGGCAATCCTCTGTTCATCGAAAGCGTGATGCACAGCCTGGTCGAAGAAGACCTGCTGCAATACGACAGCGCGACCTGGCACATCGACGTGGCGAATCTGACGCGCATTCCCTCCAGCATTCAAGAGGCGGCGGAACGCCGCCTGGGCCGCTTGAACTCGGAGAGCCTGTCTTTGCTGGAATGGGCCGCGGTTATGGGGCAATGGCTGGATATGGACGTGCTGGCCGATGTGAGCGGGCTGGCACCGGAGCGCATCTTCCACTTCATCAACGAAGCGGTACAGCGCCATGTGTTGGTGCTGGACGAGCACGCGGAGGGGTTGGTGTATCGTTTCAGCACCGATCCTATGCGCGATGTGCTTTACACCCGACTGATGTCCGAGGACCGCGCTGCGCGCCACCGACGCGTGGGCGAGGCGTTGCGTGCGCTCTACAAGGCGGAGGACGTCGCCGTGTGGCTGGCCTGGCACTTCGAATGCGCGGGGGATGTCGACCTGGCGCTGCAGTACGAGCGCATCGCTGCGGATAAGGCGCGCCTGGTCTATGCCAACGACTCGGCCATCGAACACTACACCCGCGCGCTGAAGTTCGTCAGCGCGCAGGGGCCTGCGGCCGACCCACAGGTGCAGTACGACCTGCTGGCCGCACGGGAGGAACGCTACGACCTGGTAGGCGCGCGCGAGGCACAGCAAGCCGACCTGGAGGCGATGGCGCGCCTCGCGTTGGAGATGGGAGACGTGGTGCGGCAGGTCGAGGTGGTCACGCGGCGCGTGGCGCTGGCCAACCAGTTGGGCCAGCACGCCGAAGCGCGGGCGCTGGCCGAGGCGACGTTGGCGCTGGCGCATCAGGCCGGAGATTCCAAACTCGAAGCGGACATTCTGACCGCGTTGGGCGAGGCGCGCTACGCGTTGAGCGATTGGGATGGCACGCGGGAGTGCCACGAGCGGGCGCTGAGCCTGTATCGCGCGTTGGGCGACCAGTCCGGCGAGGCGGCGAACCTGCGTTTCCTGGGCCGCGCCGCGATGCGGGTGGGGCAGCCGGGCGAGGCGCGGGCATATTTCGAGCAGGCGCTCGTCATCTGGCAGGCGCTGGGCGACCGGCCCGGCGAGGCGGCGGTGCTGAACTCGCTGGCCATCGACGCGACGGACTACGCACTGCGGCGGCGCTATTTCGAGCAGGCGCTGGCGATTTACCAGGCCATGGGCGACCGGGCCGGATTGTCGCGGCTCTACAACAACCTGGGCATCCTGTACTGGAACCTGGGCCTGTACAGCCGCGGGCGCGAGTACCTGGAACAGGCGGTGCAGATCGACCGGGAGACGCGCGGGCGTTCGTCGCTGGCCTACAGCCTGGAAAGCCTGGGGCGCATCTACCTCGAATTGGGCGAGTATGCCCAGGCCCAGCAGGTGCTGGAGGAAGGGCGCGCTCTGGGCATCGACATCAGCGACCGGTGGACGGAATCGACCTACTGGTTGATGCTGGGCCGCGTGGCCCTGGCACGGGGCCGGCTGGCCGAAGCGCGCGAGTTGATCCAGGTAGCGTGCGAGATGCAGCGCGAGCTGGGCGTCAGCGAAGTGGTCACGTCGCTGGCCTGGCTGGGCGCGACGTACCTGGCGGCAGGGGATTGGGAGTCGGCCGACCGGCACTCGGCGGAGGCCGTGGCGCAGTTCGAGGCGTTGGGCAACGCCGGCGACTACCCGGCCCAGGACGTGTGGTGGCTGCGCTACCAGGTGCTGCGAGCGGCCCCGGACGCGCCGGGGGAGGACCTCGTCGGCGACGCGGCGTGGGAGGCATTGTTGACCGCGCGCGAGGTGATGTTGGCGGGCATCGCCACTCTGAGCGACGTTGGGTTGCGGCGCAACTACCTGAACCGGGTGCGCATTCACAACGCCATTCTCACTGAATGGACGCGCTACGCCCCCTCGCGCGCGGGGGTGACCGAGTCGCTGGATGCGCTGGGCGCGCTGGAGGAAGTGCCGGCGGAACCGGCGCAGGTCGAAGACCGGCTCAAGCGGGTGCTCGACATCAGCGTGCGCATGAACGAGACCCACGGCGTCGAACCGCTGCTGGAGTACGTGATGGACCAGGTGATCGAGCTGACCGGCGCCGAACGCGGGTTCCTGGTGCTCCTGGACGAGGCCGGCCGGATGGATTTCAAGGTCGCGCGCGGGATCGAGCGGGCGGACATCGAACGCGCCCGCTCCGACATCAGCTACACCGTCATCGGTACGGTGACCCAGTCGAAAGCGCCGGTGCTGTTGCAGGACGCGCTGGCCGACGAGCGCTTTGGTCGGCAAGACAGCATCCTCGAATTGAACCTGCGCTCGGTGCTGTGCGTGCCGCTGGTCACGGTGTCGGGGCTGATCGGCATGATCTATGCCGACAACCGCTCGGTCAGTGGCCGGTTTTCGCAGAGCGATTTGGACCTGATGACGATCTTCGCCAACCAGGCTGCGATCGCCATCGAGAACGCCCGGCTGTACGAGCAGACGGTGCGGGCCAAGGAAGAGCTGGAAATCTGGGCGCGCACGTTGGAGCAGCGGGTCGACGAGCGGACGGCCGAGTTGCAGGTGGCGAACAAGGCTCTTTCGCGGCGCGCGGTGCAGTTGGAGGCCAGCAGCGAGGTGGCGCAACAGCTCACGGCGATCCTCGATCTGGACGATTTGCTCTACCAAGTCGTTCATTTGATCCAGAGCCGTTTCGAATACTATTTCGTCGGCGTGTGGCTGGTGGACGAGGAGAGGGCGTCGGTTTCGCTGCGGGCGGGGACGGCCAAGGTCGGCGACGGCGTGTGTGGGCAGGACTTCCGCATCGCGATGGATATGCCCAGCATCATCGTCAGCGTGTGCCAGACGGGGCAGTATCGTCTGGTGAACGACGTCGAGAACACGCCGGACTATCTGGCGATCGAGTGGCTGCCGGAGGGATGCGCCGAGCTGGCGCTGCCGCTGCGGATGGGGAACGAGACCGTCGGCGCGTTGGACATCCTGTGTAACCGGGTGGGGGTGTTCGGCCCGAACGACCGTATGGTGTTGCAGACCCTGGCGGACCAGATTGCCATCGCCATCCGCAATGCACAATTGTACAAGTCCGAACATCAACGTCGTTTGTTGGCCGAATCGCTGGAGCAGACGGGGCGCGTTCTTTCCAGCAGTCTGGATATGAGCGAAGTGCCGGAGCGGATTCTGGAGCAACTGGCGATCGTCGTGCCTTACGGGCGCGGGTTGGTCCTGTTGCGGCAGGACGACGTGCTGGTCGACGTGGCCCGGCGGGGCTTTCCGGAGGCGGAGCGCCTGGACGACGTGAAAGTTCCTATTCGCTACGACGAGGACGATGTCTTCTACCGGATGGTTCGCACACACCGGCCGGTTCTGTTGGACGACGTGACGCACGAGCCGGGCTGGCAGCAGTTGGACTGGCTGCCGGTAGAGAAGTCGTGGATCGGTGTGCCGTTGATCTCTCAGGATCAAGTCCTGGGGATGGTCTCGTTGACGCGGCGGGAGGCGGCGGCCTTCAGCGCAGACGACATCATGCTGGTGCAGGCGTTTGCGGCTCAGGCGGCCATTGCGTTGGAGAACGCCCGGCTGTACGAAGAGATCAGGTACTTCAACGAGCAACTCGAGCAGATGGTCCACGAACGCACGGAGGAATTGGACAAGGCGTACCAGACGTTGGAGCAGTTGGACAAGACCAAGACCGATTTCATCGAGGTGGCGGCGCACGAGCTGCGCACGCCGCTGACGTTGATCAAGGGCTACGCGCAGGTGTTGGGCGGGCACGCGGGGGTGAAGGGGGACGCGGACGCCGAGGTACTGCTGAAGGGGATTTTGGGCGGTTCGGCGCGGCTGCACGAGGTGGTCAACAGCATGCTCGATGCGGCGAAGATCGATGCGGACGTGCTGCGGGCGCACCGCGAGCCCCTGGCGCTGTCCATCCCGATCAAGTCCGTGGCGGCGGTTTTCGAAGAGGCGCTGCAGGAGCGCGGCTTACAGTTGACGATTGGGGACGTCGACGGCCTGCCGTTGGTCAATGCGGACGTCGATTTGGTGGAGAAGGTGTTCTACCACCTGATCGGCAATGCGATCAAGTACACGCCCGATGGCGGGTCGATTGCGATCCGTGGCGGGGTGGTCGA
>JAFGOJ010000076.1 GCA_016926575.1 Anaerolineae bacterium
CCGCCGCAGGCGGCGAAGCGAAGAATCTGCCCCCGCAGTGTCAAAAGGGCGGTTTTTTGGCCGAAAGGGGTAGATTCTTCGTCGCTCTGGCCGCTACGCGGCCTCCGCTCCTCAGAATGACACTTGGGAGAAGGGTGAAAAGTGTCAACCTATTTCTGAACCATCCCCATTTTGTCCTTAAAACTCAATCCCACGCCGGGCGGGAACCCCGCGCCGGTAGGGGTGCTGCACCTCGCGCATCTCTGTCACCAAGTCGGCGCGTTCGATGATCGACTGGGGGGCGCGGCGGCCGGTGAGGATGAGCTCGACGTGGGAGGGCTTCTCGTCGATGAGGGCCAGCACCTCGGCTTCGGTCAGCACGCCAAAGTAGAGCGCGACGTTGGCTTCGTCCAGCACGACGATGTCGTACTCGCCGCCGAGGAGGGCCTGGCGGCCCTTCGCCAGCCCTGCCTGGGCGGCCTGGCGCTGTTCGGGGGTGACGTTGTCGACGTGGACCCAGTCGTTGAGGCCGTACTGTTCGATGGTGATGAGGGGGGCGAGGTGCTGGACGCTTTCGAGCTCGCCGTAGTCGCGGCCTTTGAGGAACTGGCCGACGTAGGTGCGCATACCGTGTCCGGCAGCGCGCAGAGCCAGCCCCAGCGCGGCGGTGGTTTTCCCTTTGCCGTCGCCGGTGTAGACTTGCACCAGACCGGTGAGTCGTTCGGATGTGTTCATAGCGCTCCTAAAAAAAGACCCCCGACTTCAGGGAAGTCGGGGGAATTGGAAACCCCCTGTCGACTGACAGGGGGTTGGTTTCATAAGTAAACACTTATGCTCCTACCCCTTTCCGCGAAGGCTAAGTGGAGCGGACGAGGGCGGGTGTTCTGGCTTTCTCACCGGGTGAGATCACAGTTACGGGATAGCGCCGGACTTGCACCGGTCTTCCCCCATTGTATCCCTGGCTTCCGGGCCGTGGGGATACCCTCGTCGCAATATGCGATTGTTACAGGAAAATTATAGTCCATTTGGGGGGAATGTCAAACCACCCTTTGACATCTCGGCGGAGAGGATATACACTGCGAGATAGTTCATGCGAGAAAGGAGCCAGGCGATGGTTCGCAAACGACAGCAGCCGGTCTATTCGACCCGCGACGCGCAGGAGATGCGGTGCGAACGGTGTGGAAGCTACCCGTGTCGCTGCCCCACCCGGCGCAGCCTGCCGCCGGAGCAGCAGGAGGCGCACATCCGCCGGGAGAAGAAAGGGCGCGGCGGCAAAACGGTGACGGTGGTGAGCCATTTGGAGCTGACGGCAGATGACCTGAAGCAGTTGGGGAAGCAATTGAAGCACGCGTGTGGCACGGGGGGGACGGTGAAGGAGGACGTGATCGAAATACAGGGCGATTTTCGAGAGCAGGTGGCGGCAGCGCTGAAGGCGTTGGGATATAGAACCAAGTTTACAGGCGGGTAACTTGACAGGCAACTCAAGCGGATTTAGAATTAGGTTGATGCCCCCGTAGCGCAAATGGACAGCGCACCGGACTTCTAATCCGACGGTTGTGGGTTCGAGTCCCACCGGGGGTGCCTGAGGAACCGGCCGCAAAAAGGACGGAGGTGCGATCGTGGACAAGAGTGTAGAAACAGACACAGGGTACCGTATCGTCGCCAGGGTCATCAAGCAGGAGGGCCACTGCATCGCCGGGCACGTCGTCGGCGACGAGGTGGTCTTCGACGGCGTGACGGTGCAAGGGAAAGTGTGTATGCATGCCCTGTACAGCTTCTTGCCGAAGGTGTTTGCAATGCGCTATGGGGCCGAGTTCCCGTGGTTGGAAGACCCCGACGTGGCGACGCACGCCTGCCCAGACGCGTGGAATCCGGTCGTGTTCGAGATTCGGCGGGAGCGCGGGACACACGGAGACGCACAGTGAAACCGGCGCTTTATCCGATCTTCTTCTTGGCGGTCGCCGTCTTTCTGTTGATCCGCTCAGAGATCCTCGAACAGCGCCGCCGCGTTTACGTGTTCAAACCCATCGCCACGCTGACGGTGATCCTCATCGCCGCGCTGTCTTTCCTGGAACCGGCCTACCACCCTATCTACACCATCGGCGTGTTGATCGGGCTGCTGTTCTCCCTGGGCGGGGATGTGGCGCTCATGTTTCATGGCAGCCGCAAGGCCTTCGCGGTGGGGCTGGGGCTGTTTCTGGTGGCCCACGTCGCCTACACGCTGGTCTTTCTGCGACTGGGGCGATTTTCCGCCTGGGACCTGCTGTGGGCGGTGGTGTTGGGCGCTGTCGCAGTGGGCTTCTACACCTTGATCCGCTCCAACCTGGGCGCGATGCGCGCGCCGGTGATCGGGTACATCGCTGTCATCACGTTGATGGTCAGCCGCTCCATATCGACGCTGGCCAGTCCAACGTTCAGCACCGCGCAGGGCGTGATGATCGTGGCCGGCGCGGTGCTGTTCTACATATCGGACGCCATACTGGCGCTGAATCGCTTTGGACGGCCGTGGCGCTACCACCGCATCAGCCTGGCGTTTTATTACAGCGGGCAAATGCTGCTCGCCCTGGCGGCCAGCTACTTCGTGTGAGAACGGCCGCTCCGCCTCGACGCTGAAACGCCAACCCCGCTCCCCATCACCAGCAAGGCCACCACGCTACAGGGGGCGGCTCCAGAGGGCGGCGTATGCGCCACAGGTTCTGCGGTTGGGCTGCCTGGCGCGGGGGTGCGCGTGGGTGGGATGACCACTGCCTCTCCGGCCCCTTCGACCACCTCGTAGGCCGCGCCGTCGGCCACGAAGACCACCCGCTGGCCCAGCGCCAGGTACGCGCCCCACTCCGGGCGGCTGGTGAGCAGGTCGAAGTACGGTTCGGAGCCGAAGCCCACCGCAACCGGCGTCATCGTCTCCGGATCGAAAACCGTGTCGATCCATACCCCGTCCCGCAGCACGAAAGTCTTGCTGCCCACGTGGCGGATGACCTGCGCCGCGTCTTCCGGCAGCATCTCTTCGCTCACCTCCTCGGCTCCGCGCAGGCCCGACTCTCCTTCGGCCGCATCCACCGCTTCCTGCCCCGCAGCGGGCGGGGTCGGCAGCGCGCGGAAGGCGTCCGCCGCATCCTCACGCCCCTGCGTGGTCCACACGTCCTCCTCGATCAAGAACGAAGTGTAGGGCGTGATGATGCCGTAGCGCACGCTCAGGTCGATCACCGCCTCGACCCACTCGTCCTCTTCTCCGTGGAGCCGAATCTGCGTCAGCAGGGTGCCGATCTTGCGCGCGGCCCACAGGCGGGGGATGAAATCGTCGCCACCTGCGGCGCGAAAGGTGCCCTCGTACACGAACGACTGCGCGTCTCCTTCCACCTCGCCGCTGAGGGTGATCCGCGCCGGACCGGGGTCCCGATAGCGGCCCGCCAGGATCAACTGGGTGCCGGCGAACAGGTCGGGCAGCGGATCAGGGTAGACCTCCTCCACCCTCACGTCGCCGAAGTCGAGTTCGATATCGGCTAGCACCGGCACGCTGACCTGGGCGTAGAAGGCGGAGATTTCCTCGTCGATGCGCTCGTCGGGGCGGACGTAGGCGGTGGCGCCACGGTGCTGCTCGGCCAGCGTGTCCAGCAGGATCGTGTTGACGTCGTCGCCGACACCGAAGGCGAACAGGCGCGCGGTGCGGGGAAGCGACGCCGCGACGTTGGACAGGATTTGCGTGACGTCGGTCACCCCTTCGGTGGGCTGGCCGTCAGTGAGGAAGATGAACACCGTCGTGCGGTCGGGGTCGACCTGGGCGGCGGCCTCCAGGAGCGCCCGGTTGATGTCGGTGCCGCCGATGGCGTCCAGCCGCGCGACCCAATCGGCGGCGTCCGTGCCCTCCGACGCGGGCCGCAGTTCCGGCGCGTACTGGCGCAGTCCGCTGGAGAAGGCGATCACGTTGAAACGGTCCTCCGGATTGAGATGTGCCAGCACGTAAGCCAACGCCTCTCGCGCCTGGGCGATCTTCTCCCCCTCCATCGAACCGGAGATGTCAAGGATCAGGAAGACGTCCCGGGGCACCACCCGTGCGGCGTCGACGTCGACGCCGGGGGCAGCCAGGAGCAGGAAGAAGCCGTCATCGGGGGGCTCGCGGTAGGTGAGCAGACTCAGGCCTACATCCTCCTGGTTGACGGTGTAAACCAGCTCGAAGTCCTTCTCGGGCAGCACGTCTGTCTCCTCATAGCTGACCGTGGCCCGGTAGTTTCCGTCCCGTTCGACGAAGATGCGATCCTGGTGCGTGGGCGAGTAGAGGGCGTGGATCGGGTCGAGCGAGCGAAGCGAGACGTGGATGGTGCACTCCTCCAGCGGGCGGTCGGAGAAGCGCTCGGTGTTCAGCGGGTAGGTGTAGCGCACCAGGCCGTTCTCCACGGGCAGGATTTCGGTGTATTCGAGCTCGACGCGCCGCTCGCCGCCTGGGGGGATGGGGAAGATGCTGGCGCGCACGGCATCTCGCCCGACGTATTCCAGGAGCGCCGGGTCGCGCTGCGAGCGGACGATGTCTTCGTAGATGGCGCGCGCCTCGTCGGCGGGCAGCACCTCGGCCTCGACGGGTTCGCCGTCGACCCACATCACGAACTCGGAGACCGTTGCTCCTTCCGGCAGGGGGAAGACATAGGTGCCCTCCACCTCCCAGTCGTGTTCGTTGACGAAGACCTGGTCGACGCGGGTGACCGCGACCTGGTCCTCGATCACCACCTCGACGCGGTGGTAACGGATCGTCAGCCACACCGGTTCGGGCATCGGCACCGGCGGGGGTGGGTCGATGATGATGATGCCATCCGCCAGAGCGGGTGCGGCGCAGGTCAACAGCGCTACTGCAGCCAAGATGAGGGTCCCGGCGAACCGTCTGTTCATTTCTTTTCTCCTCACTATTCCGAAAATAGACCGTCTCGATGTAGGGCGGGTTTCTTACCCGCCGACCAG
>JAFGOJ010000456.1 GCA_016926575.1 Anaerolineae bacterium
TGCCGCCGGTGCGGGTCAAAGGTCGCGTCGAACTCGTGCAGGTCTACCGCCCCCGCGCGGAGTTGTCTTCTGCTGCGGCTTCCCCGGCGCCCGCCCTGGTGGGCCGCCGCGCCGAAGTGGCCCGCCTGCACGCCGCGCTCGACGACGTCCAGTCCAGCGCGACCCGCGTGGTCTTCGTCGAAGGCGAAGCGGGCATCGGCAAGACGCGCCTGGTACAAGTGGTGCTGGAGGAAGCGCGTGCGCGCGGCCTCACGCCGCTCCTCGGAGCGGGGCAGAGCATCGAACAGCAGACGCCCTACCGGGCCTGGCGCGACGTGTTCGCGGCGTATTTTGACCTGGGAGCACTGACCGAACCGGGAGCGCGGCGGCGGCAGGTGCAGGCGGCCGTGGCACAGATCGCGCCGGAGCAGGCAGCGCGATTGCCCCTGCTCAACGCGCTGCTCGACCTGGACCTGCCCGACACGCCGTTGACGGCGGCGCTCGATCCCGACCTGCGGCGGCAGAACCTACACTTGCTGTTACTCACGTTGCTGGAAGCCTGGGCCGACCGGCAAGCGCTGGTTGTGATATTGGAAGACGCACATTGGCTGGATACCCTCTCGTGGCAACTGGTGGAGCAGGTCGTGCGCACGTTTTGGGTCTATGGCATGCCGCTGCTCGTGGCGATCGTCAACCGCCGTCTGGACGTGGGGCACGTCGGGGCGGAGGCGCTGGAGGGTTTGAAGGAGCTGCCCTTCTGCGAAACCCTCCATATCGAGGGACTGGAGGCTGCAGACGTCGTCGAACTGGCGGCGCGGCGACTGGGCGTGCCGGTGGGCACGCTGCCCGAAGCGCTCGCGGCGCTGGTACAGGATCGCTCCGGCGGCAACCCGTTCTTCGCCGAGGAGTTGGTCCACGCCCTGCGCGACCGGAACGTCATCCAGACTTCACCGGCGGGTGCGGCAATCGTCGGCAGCCTGGAGGAGGCGGCGCAGACGCTGCCCGACACCCTGCACGGGTTGATCCTGGCGCGCATCGACCGGCTGCCGCTGGCGCGCCAGTACGTGCTCAAAGTGGCCTCGGTGATCGGGCGCAGTTTCGCGTTCACGCCGCTGCACGTCGTCTACGGCCGCTGGTACGCAGCGACGTCGGCCGTCGATTTGCGCGCGGAGTTGCTGGGCCTGGACCAGAGTGACTTCACGTTCGTGGAGGCGTTGGAACCGGAGCTGGTCTACGTCTTCAAACACATCATTGCGCAAGAGGCGGCGTACCAGACGTTGCTCTTCGCGCAGCGCCGGGAGTTGCACGCGCTTGTGGCGGAGTGGTACGCGGGGCAGCCGGGGCAGTACGCCTACCTGCCGCTGCTCGTCTACCACTCCCATCACGCCGGCCTGTCGGAGCAAGAGCGCCACTACGCCGGGCTGGCGGGCGAGCAGGCGGCGCGCTATTACGACAATGCCAACGCTGTGCGCTATTTCAGCCGGGCGATGGCGCTAACGCCGGAAACCGAACCGGAGGCGCGCTATGCCCTGCTCTTGGGGCGCGAAGCGGTCTACGACGTGCTCGGCGAGCGTGAGGCCCAGGCTGAAGACGTGGCAGCGCTGGCTGCGCTGGCGGTGGTAGTGGGTGACGACCGGAAGTGCGCCACGGCTGCGCTGCGGCAAGCACTCTACGCCCGCGCCGTGGACGATTACCCGACGGCGTTGGCTTCGGCGCAGCGGGCGGTACAATTGGCCGGGCAGTGCGGCGATGTGCTGATCGAGGCGCAGGGACTGCACGCATGGGGCCGTATCCTGCGCCAACAGGGCGAGAGCGCCGCGTCGCGGGAACGGTTGGAGCAGGCGCTGGCGCTGGCCCGGCGCAGCGGCAACCGGCAGGAGGAAGCGCGCAGCCTGTACGACCTGGGTTCGACGCTGTATCAAGATGCGGATTATGAAGGGGCGCGGGCGCGGTACGAACAGGCTCAGGTGTTGTACCGGGAGCTGGAGTACAAGCCTGGCCTGGTGCAGTGTGCGCTGATGTTCGGCGCGCTGCACTATCGAATGGGCGAGTACGTCGCTGCGCAGGAGCAATACCGGCAGGCACTGTCCGACAGCCAGAGCATCGGCTGGCGCTACGGCCAGGCATTCGCCCTGAACAGTCTGGGCAACAATGCGTTCGAATTGGGGGACTACCACACAGCACAGACGCACCACGAACAGGCATTGGCCATGGGGCGGGAGATCGGCCACCGCGAGGGCATCGCGCTCAGCCTGGATACGCTAGGGCTGATTTACACGATGCAGGGCGATTACGCCCACGCGCTGACGTATGGGCAGGGGGCTATGGCGTTGCAGCGCGAGATCGAGGACACGTACAGCCTGGGCTACACGTTGAACCACCTGGGGCTGGCGTGGCTGGGGTTGGGCGAGGTCGAACAGGCGGAGGCTGCGTTCGGCGAGGCGCTGCGCCTGCGCCGCGATCTGGGTCAGACCGCGGCCGCGCTGGACGACCTGGGCGGCCTGGCGCGGGCCGCGCTGTTGCGGGACGCGCTGCCCCAGGCGCAGGCCTACGTCGAGGAGGTACTGGCCGCGTTGCAAGAGCAGTCCGTGGAGGGCGTCGAGTTCCCCGTGCTGGTCTACCTGACCGGGTGTTGTGTGCTGCGCGCCGCCGGCGAAGAGGAACGGGCGCGGGAGGCGCTCGCGGCGGCCCGCCGGCTGGTCGAAGAGCGCGCCGCCGCCATCCACGACGCGGCGCTGCGGGCGCAGTTCCTCGAAAACGGCCCTTTCAATCGAGATATGTTGACGATGTGTGGCGAGGCGCTGTAATGGACCTGTTTACCTACGTGTTGAATGGCTTGCTCGTCGAAACGGGCGACATCATCTGCACCTCGAACGAGGAGGGCGAGATTCTGCCCGGACAGTTCTGGCGTTTGCTGGGGCGGCTGGTGCCCGGGCCGGTCGATCACGTGGCGGTCTACGTGGGGCCGGGCGGTCGCTGCGTCGAGGTAGGGGGGCGCGGCGTGGTGATTTTCGAGGTCGAGGGAGGCACGTGGCGGGCCGAGCGGATGGTCAAGCAGCGTGCGATGTTGGCGGACCGGTTCTACGGTGTGGCATACCCACTGCAGGGCAGAGGGCTGAGCCGAGCAGAGGAGGCCGTGATTCGCGTGGGGGTAGCCGGTTACTGCCTGGCCCAGGTGGGCAAGCCGTACAACTTGAATTTCCTCGATTCGGATACCGAAGCGGCATTCTATTGTAGCCAACTGCCGTACAAGGCTTACATCCGGCACGGAATCGATCTGAACACAGGGCAAGGCGTACCAAATCTGCCCGGCACGGCGAAGATCGTCTTCCCGCAGGAAATATGGAGCGGCTGCGCCCACGTGCTGTACTGTCCGGACGGGGCCTCTTGCCAGCCACGGTGAACCCTTGTCTCCGTAGACCCCGATGGGGAGACCCGGCGGGTTGTTTTCGGAGCAGTCGCCACGGCCTTAGGCCGCGTAGCGGCCCGGCCACCACAAAGGGCAGAAAATGCCCACCCTCCCGCAGGTTCCA
>JAFGOJ010000077.1 GCA_016926575.1 Anaerolineae bacterium
ACGCTGATGATGGGCGACCGGCTGACCTACACGATCCGACTAGTATTTCCCACCAGTGAGGCACGCAGCTTCTACGACGCGATCCCCACACACACGACCTACGTTCCCGGCAGTTTGAGTGCGCCGGTTGGCGTGGTCTACGATGGAGACGCCAATGCCATTGTGGGGCCATTGACCTTCTTCACGCGGGGCGAGCCGTCCAATCCAATCGAGGTCAGATTTGCCGTGCAATCGGGCATTATGGGCACGGTCGGCTTTGCGCCGCAGATCGTCAACCGCGCCTGCTTCTATCCCACCAGCGCGACGACCGCCGCCTGCACCTGGTCGAATAAAGTGCGCACGTTTAGCTACGCCGTCCAGGTCTACCTGCCGCTCGTCACGCGGGATGGGCCATAAAGACAACAGTCAAATGGGAGATTGAAATGAACTCGAAATTACGATGGCTGGTAGTTTCTGTAATGTTATTCTTGATGCTGGCAAGCGGCGGGAGAAACAGCGGCCTTCCCCAGGGCGTCGCTGCGTCGCCGTCGAATCCGCTGCCGCCCGACGCTGCCGCAGACGCGACGTGGGTCACACATCAGGGGATCTATGCGCCCTATGATGAGATTTCCCGCGCCTCGAAGGACAACGAACCGACGGCGCCGGGGCCACGATCCGCTGACGCCACCGCGCCGCTGGCCGCAGCGGACAATCCGGCGGCATTACTCGCGGGGACCTACCTGGGCAGCAACGCCAGTGATGAGATCGTGACGATGGCAAAGGGCAACGACGGCGCGATTTACGTCGCCGGGAGCGCCTGGGCGGCCAGTGACGACTGGCCGCTCCCGCTCTTTGTCGCCGCCTTTGATCCCGATCTAACCACGCTGCGCTACCTCACTTTCTTCGGGGACGCGAATGAGTTTGGCTATGATTCAGTCAGCGACATCGCCGTGGACGGCGCGGGCAACGCCTACGTGGTCGGCACCACCTACTCGCGCCAGTTCCCGGTCACGGCGGGCGCGTTCGATACGGTGCTGAACGACGGGCGGGCAGCCAATTGTGAGGAGGGCTTGACGCAAAAGCCCTGCCCCGACGCCTTTGTCGTCAAGCTGAACGAGGCCGGGCAACTCACCTACGGGGCTTATTTGGGCGGCGCGGAGAAAAATATCCCCGGCGCCAACGAGAATTTGGGCGGCAACGACTATGGCGTGGCCGTCGACGTAGACGGCGCAGGGCGCGTCTACGTGGTCGGGCAAACCAACTCGGACGACTTTGGCACCACGCCCGGCGCGTATGATCGGACGTTTTCCTACATTGACATCGGTCTCAACCCGGACGTCTTCCTGGTCAAAATCAACCCGGCCGGCGGCGGCGCGTCCGATCTGCTGTACGCGACCTACGTCGGGGCCGGCTTTCCCAACAATCCCCACGGGATGGCGGTGGACGAGAGCGGCGTGGTCTATGTGACCGGCGCGGTGAACGGCAAAAGTGGGTTGTTGGACCCCAAGATCAACTTCCCCACCACGCCGGAGGCCTATCCCAATACATCAGAGTGCGTCGCGTACACCTGCCAGGACCTCTTTTTCTTCAAGCTGAACCCCGCCGGCAACGGCAGCGCGGACCTGTTGTACGGCACATTCTTTGGCGGCACGTCCGATACCTTTTGGGAGACAGATTATGGCGCGGACGTGGCCGTGGCAGCCGACGGCACTGTGGCGCTGGTGGGTGTGACAGAGACGCCCGATTTCCCCACCACGCCCGGCGCGTTTATGGCAGCGCAGCCTTTAGGCGCGGGGAACACAACCATCGTCGCCAAGCTGAACCCGGCCGGGCAGGGCGTGGCCGATCTGCTGTACAGCACCTACCTGGGCGGCGCCGGCGCGACGGAGGGGACGGCGGTAGCGGTGGCCGAGGGGCACATCTATGTCACCGGCAGGAACAGCGCATCCGGCTTTCCCTTCACGCCGGATGCGTTCGACACCACGCCAGGCGGTCAGGACGGATTCTTGACCCACATCGACCCCCAGGCGCAGGGCGTCGCTGGCCTGGTCTACAGCACCTTCTTGGGCGGATCGGGCAGCGACGTAGGCAACGCTCTGGCGCTCACGGCCGATGAGACGGTCTATGTCGCGGGCAATACCCAATCCACCAACTTCCCCGTCAAGCCCGAGGCCTACGATCCCACGCCGAACGGCTACGTGGATGGCTTTGTCATCCGGTTAGCGCTGGGGACGACCAGCATCTCCGGGCGGATGATCGACGGGGCCGGCGCGCCCATCTCTGGGATGACGATCAACGCCACAGGCGGGCACAGCGCCGTCACCTCCGCCGATGGCAGCTACACCATCGCCGACCTGCCGCCGGGCGCGTACACGCTCACGCCGGGCGACGGGTATTTCTGGACGCCGGAAACGCGCGTGGTCACCGCGCCGCCGGATGCGACGGGGCAGGATTTCGTCGGGCGCAATATCCACAAGGCGGTCACGCCGTCCGCGTACCAGGGCACGCTGATGTTGGGCGACCGGCTGACCTACACGATACAACTAGTATTTCCCACCAGCGAGGCGCGCAGCTTCTACGACGCGATTCCCACGCACACGACCTACATCTCTGGCACGCTGAACGGGCCAGACGGACTGGCCTACGACACAGAGGCCGACGCCATCGTCGGGCCGTTGAGCTTCACGCCGGGCGAGCCGTCCAATCCAATCGAGGTTAGCTTTGCCGTGCAATCGGGCATCGCGGGCACGGTGGGTTTTGCGCCGCAGATCACCAATCGGGCCTGCTTTTATCCCACCGGCGAGACGACCGCCGCCTGCACCTGGTCGAACGAGGCGCGGACGTTCAGCTACGCCGTCCAGGTTTACCTGCCGCTCGTCACGCGGCGCGCGCCTTAACGCTTGATTAGAGCGCAGGCCTTCGGCCCGCACTCCCAGACAGGAGATCAAGATGAAACCAAAACTAAAATCACTCACGATTTGGCTGATAGCAGTTCTGTTGTTGACTGGGGGCGTCAAGAGCGACCATACGCCGCTGACCGCCGCCGCGCCGCCGCCGCCCGATGCATCCACGTTGACGATGGATTTCCAGGCCATCGGCCCCGAGGGGATACTGCGCCCGCTCGACGCCGACGAGCTGTTCCCCGACCGCATCCTGCAAATTCGGAGCCAATGGGAGCGCCACAACTTGGTCGATGAGTCCCTGACTTTTACCACGGTGATCGCCTATCCCAGCCCCCTGGCCGAGTTCTACGAGGACGCGGAGCTACAGATGGCCTGGGACACAACCTACATCGATGCCTGCACGCACGATCCTGCCGCCCACACCATCGAGTGTACCGGCGCGTTCCCGCCGAGCGATCCACGCGAGTGGCGCACGACCTATGTAGATTTCTACATCGTGGGGACGTGCAGCCTCTACCCGGACACGCCCACCGACGTCACCCTCAGTGGCAATGTCACGTATAGCGATGAACTAGTCAGCGACGCCTCGATACAGGTTCCTGTGGCTCCGCCCATCGGCCTGACCACCCTGGCCGACGCCCCCACCGATGGCCGCCGCGACGTCGTGATCGAGACCGCCGCCGGCAACGGCCCGCTGCTCCAGTGGCGCGATGACGTCGCCGGCCTCGTCTGCGGCGCGCACGACGCCATCAATCCTGTCGAGCAGGACATCACCTACGGCGCGTATCTGCACAAGCCGGGGGAGCCGCTGGAGCGCATCGGCGACCAGAACGGCGAGTGCAGCCGCCAGGTGCAACTTTTGCCTAACCAGCTCTCCTGCGACGAGAACGGCCATCCCCAGACGTGGGAATGGGTCGTGAGCGCGCTGGACATCAAGTATTCATCGTGCAGCCCGACGCCGCGCCAGGAGACCACTTTCCGCTTTACCACCGCCTCGTGCCAACCCACGCTGGATGAGGTGCGCGTCCAGTACGGCGACAAGTACTTTCTCCAGAACGTGGGCGTGGAGAACGAGTTCGACGCGCGCGTGGATTGGAACGGCCCGGCCTACCAGACATCCCCGGCCGAGCCGATTGACGGCACAGTCTACTTTGAGGTCAACGGCGAGCGCAAACCGCCCGACGGCCTCCCCGGCGATCTCCAGGGCGCGCGGACGACCTTCGATATGGGCCAGGACTTGAAGGCCGGATGGGACGGCGGCGCGAACGTGGTCAAAATCTGGGCCGAGTACCGCCCAGAGGCCGGCGGCCCGCTCTACCGCTCCGAAATCGCCAACGTCACGCCGCTGGTCTTCCCCTTCCCCGCCTGGGCCACACAGGTCAACCTCGGCCCCTTTAACGCCGACCTGGGGGAGGGCGTCGTCGAGTACGAGAACGAGGCTGCCTATCCCAATCCGGCCTTTGAGGCCAGCGTGGACGTCCCCAAGGCGGTACCTTACCTGGGCGGCAAAAAGCTGGGTATCCTGGAATCCCAGGCCAAGGCCAGCGTCAACGCCAGCTCCAGCGGCGAGGGCAAGCTGGGACTTGAAGGCCAAACCGGTCTGGGACTGGGCGCCTTTAACATCGTTGGCGAGCTGGGCGGCGAGGGCCAGTTCAAGTTCCAGACAGGCGACGGGCTGCGCATGGACAAGGCCAAACTCAAGCTCGGCATCAGCACGCCGTTCAAAAAAGAGATGACGCTGGCCGACCTCGTGCCCGCCGTCAAAGCGGCCGAGGAGTGGTGGCTGGTGGGCGGCTTGATCAAAAAGGTCGTGCGCACCATCGTCGTCGAGGGGTCCATCACGCCCAAGATCGGCATCGAGGCCGACTTTGCCCAGCAGGGCCGCGAGACGTGGGTTTTCGAAGGTTCGGTCGTGCGCGGCGAGCTGGCGCTCAAGGTCACGGCCACGTTCAAACCCTACGAAAAGCTCTGGGTGCAGGTCTATGGCGGCGGCACGCCCTTCCTCGAGTTCAATTTCCCCGCCAACCCGGACTATTTCCGGCGGATGGGCATCGATCTAGACTTTGGCGCCTTGCTCCACGCCTGGCGCTGGGAAAAAGAGTTCAAGTATGGCGTCACCTGCGCCCTGCCCGGCGGGTGCAGCAGCGACGACGACCGCATGGCCTTGCTGCTGGCCGACGGCGGCTGGACGTTGATGGGGCGGGCTTATGTCACCACGGATTACAATACCTTTGTGAACCACACCCACCCGCTGGCGGCTACATCGACAACCAATACGAGTACGACCGCCGCCACGCCTCTGATCGCCAACGTCTACCCGCTCACCGAACCATCTCTCGCCGTCCGCGCCGACGGCGTTCGTACGCTGGCCTACGTCACCGACGACCCGGCCAAGCCGATCGGCCAGGGCGAGGAGCTGCTCGTCATGCAATGGGACGGCGCCGCCTGGTCTGCGCCGCTGACGCTGACCAACGACCTGCGCCTCGACTTTGCGCCACAGGCGGCCTACGATGGGGCGGGCAACGCCGTCGTCGTCTGGGAGCGCACCTACACCGATGTCATCACCTCCGGCCTCAACCTGACCTTCACCCAGCAGTTGGACATCGCGGCGGCGGCCTGGTTCAGCGACACCGCCACGTGGGGCGGGATCACGATGCTGACCGAGAACGATGGCCTGCTCGATCACTCCCCGCGCCTGCGAGCCGGAGCCGACGGCAGCTTGCTGGCCCTCTGGCTCACCGGCGACGGGACGGACATCATGGGCGCGCCCGGTCATCCCCTCACCTACACCTACGCGCTGTGGGATGGCGCAGCCCAGACGTGGAGCGCGCCCCAGGCAGCGCTCGGCGGACTGACGGGCGTCATCGAAATGGATGTGGCCGTTTACTCTGCCACCCAGGCCGCCCTGGTCTACGCCGTGGACACGGACGGCGTGATCACGACGACGGCTGACGCCGAACTGTACTACAGCCTCTATGACGGCAGCGATTGGACCGCGCGGCAGCGCCTCACCGACGACGGTGTGTCCGACACCACGCCCGCCTTCGTTTACGACGACGCGGGCCGCCTCAATCTGATCTGGCTGCGCGACGGCGACCTGGTCATGCTCGATGATTCCTTGGACATAGCCGATGCCCAACTTGTGCGGGCCAACAGCGAGGCTGGCGGCTTCCAGGCCCTCAGCCTGAACCGCTCGCCGGAGGGCCACCTGGCGCTGGTATGGCAGGCGTTCAACGAAACCACGACCGATTTGGCCTACAGCATCTATGACGCGGCTGCCGGGCGCTGGGGCGTGGATCAACACTTGACAACTGATGACGCGCTGGAAACCGCCCTCGCGCCGGCGTTCGGCGCCGACGGAACCCTCCACCTGGCCTACCGTAAAACAGAGACAGAGTACGTCACGCGCACCGTGACGTTGGGATCGGGCGAGACGTTCACCGTCACGAACGCGCCACAGCCGGGACGCAGCGACCTGTACGTCCTCGCGCACACCATCGGGCGCGACCTGACGGCAAACGACTTGACAATGTCGTCCGCCGATCCGGCCGCCGGGGAGGCCGTTACCCTCACGGTGCAGGTTCACAACGTCGGCGATCTGGAAGCCGGGCCGGTGGAGGTGCGCTTTGATGCCGGGGCAACCTCCATTCTCACCGTCACGGCGGCCCCCACCCTGACGGCGGGGACATCGCTCACCGTCAGCGTCCCGTGGACCGCGCCCGCGCCGCTCGATGCGCCGGTCACGCTGCGGGCCGTGGTCGATCCGGCGGATGTTATCACAGAGACCTTTGAGGATAACAACGCCGTCGAGATGAACGCCTTCCGCGCGCGCCTGGTGGCGGACTATGCCGTGCGTACCGTCACACCGGACGCCGTGACCTACACGCTCGGCTTCCACAACGCGGGCAGCCTCCCGGCGGAGCCGCCCATCACCGTGACGCTGCGCGCGGGCGATCCCGCCGGGGCGGTGCTCGACGCGGCGGTCATCACGGACGCCGTCGCCGCCGGGGAGATCGCCTCCGCCACGCTCGTCATCACCGACACGGGCTTGTTGGCCGGGCTGGACGACGGCTGGATGGCGGCGGGCGATCCCGCGCCGGATCGGTCCAACGCCTGGCCGGTCTCGCTGGCACTGGGGCCAGATCTGACGCTGCCGGGCTTTG
>JAFGOJ010000457.1 GCA_016926575.1 Anaerolineae bacterium
ACAAAGGACACAAAGAAAAAGGTAAGGAGGTGGTGCGAATCGGATCACTGTAACCCAATCCCCCAACGAGTCGAAATAACTTTCAACATTAGGAGGAGAGAATGTCTAAACGTCTTTTGAGTCTGTTTTCGATCTTGATCCTCATGACCCTCGTCATCGCCGCCTGCGGACCGGCAGCTACGGAAGAACCGACCGAGGAACCAACTGAGGAACCGGCCGAGGAATTCGTCTTCGGCGTGATCCTGGTCGGCCCGTACAACGACCACGGCTGGAGCGAGGCCCACTATACCGGCGCGGAGTACGCCGTCGCGCACATCCCCAACACGCGCTTCATCTACCTGGATAAGCTTAACCCCGCCGACCGGCCCGAGACGACCCTCGAACAGGCCGTCGACGACATGGTTGCCCAGGGCGCGCAGATGATCTTCACCACGTCGGACGACTTCAAAGCTGAGACCGACCTGGCGGCCGAAAAGTACCCCGACGTGGTCTTCGTCCACATCTCCGGCGACCACGTCCTGACGGGCGACGCGCCGCCCAACGTCGACAACTACATGGGTAAGATGGTCTACGGCAAGATGATGGCTGGCTGCGCCGCTGCCCTGGCGACCGAGACCGGCACCATCGGCTACGTCGGCCCGCTGATCAACGACGAGACCCGCCGCCTGGCCTCCTCGGTATACCTGGGCGCGCGCTATTGCTACGAGCACTACCGCGGCATGGACCCGAATGATCTGCGCATGGTCGTCACCTGGATCGGCTTCTGGTTCAACATCCCCGGCGTCACCCTCGACCCGACCGAGGTCTCGAACGACCTGATCAACGAAGGCGCTGACGTGCTGATCTCCGGCATCGACACGACCGAAGCCATCGTCGTCGCCGGACAACGCGCGAGCCAGGGCGAGCGCGTCTTCGCCATCCCCTACGACTACGAAGGCGCTTGCGATGAGGCCCCCGACATCTGCCTCGGCGTGCCCTACTTCAACTGGGGTCCCGGCTACGTGGAACGCATCGAAGCGGTGATGAACGACACCTGGGAACCGCAGTTCGTGTGGGTGGATCCATACTGGGAGGACATCAACAACCGGGATATGAGCGCCATCGGCTTCCTGCCCGGCCCCGGCCTCGCCGAGGAGTGGAACTCCCAACTCGACGAATTCATCGCCGGCATGGCCGATGGGTCCATCGACCTCTTCGTCGGCCCGCTGAACTACCAGGACGGCAGCACGTTCCTGGCCGACGGCGAAGCAGCCACCGACGAACAGATCTGGTACATGCAACAACTGCTCGAGGGCATGGAAGGCCCTAGCCAGTAGCCTCAACATCCATAAAATAGGACACGGATGAACGCCGATGGACACAGATGTCGTTGAAATCTGTGCAACTCGGTGCAAATCCGTGTCCTATGCAAATCAGCGCCGGCATCCTGTGCCCGACTTTCCAGGCAGGAAGGTGAACAGCATATGAAAGTTGAACTGATCGACATCCACAAGCACTTCGGTTCCGTGCGGGCCAACGACGGCGTATCGATGACGATCGAATCCGGCTCGATTCACGGCCTGCTGGGCGAGAACGGGGCCGGAAAAACAACCCTGATGAAATGCCTCACCGGCTACCAGACCATCGACAGCGGCACGATCAAAGTGAATGGGCAACCCGTGGCCTTCGCCTCCCCCGCCGAAGCGATCCGGCACGGCATCGGTATGCTGCACCAGGAGCCGCTCGACTTCCCCCAGATGCGCGTCTTGGACAACTTCCTGCTGGGTTTCGACACGCGGCTGATCCCAGACCGGCGCGCGGGGCAGAACCGCCTGCAAGAGTTGGGGACGCGCTTCCGCTTCGAATTGGACCCCGACGCCGAGGTGACCAGCCTGACCATCGGGGAGCGCCAACAGTTGGAAATCCTGCGCCTGCTGGCCCTGGGCGCACAGGTGATCATCCTGGACGAGCCGACTACCGGCATTTCGGCCCCGCAGAAGGCGAAGCTTTTCGCTACCCTGCGCCAGCTCGCCGACGACGAACGCCGCTCGGTGGTTTTCGTCTCCCACAAGCTGGAAGAAGTGGAGCAGTTGTGCGACCGGGTGACCGTGCTGCGTCACGGCCGCGTCACCGGTGAGGCCGAAATGCCCTGCCCGGTCAGTACGCTGGTCGAGCTGATGTTCGGCCGCAGCCTGCCGCCGCTGGAATGCCCCACCGTAGAACACGGCCCACCGGTGCTCCAGGTCGAAGGGGCCACCATCCCCTCCTACCGCCTCACCGTCGCCGACACCCGCCTCGAAGTGCGCTCCGGCGAGGTGGTGGGCATCGCCGGCCTGGAAGGGAGCGGCCAACGCCTGTTCCTGCGCGCCTGCGCCGGACTGGAGCGCATCACCGCCGGCCGAATCGCCATCGATGGGAAGGCCTTGAGCCACGCTCCTTACCGCAAGTTCTTGGACGCCGGCATCGCCTACCTGCCCGCCAATCGCATGGACGAGGGGCTGGTCACCGGTCTGACGCTGACCGAACACTTCGCGCTGGCAAACCGCACAGGCCCCTTCTTCATCGACTGGCAGGCCGCCCGCAAGGAGGCCGCAGAACGCATCCAGCACTACAACGTGATCGGCCGGCCCGAAAGCCCGGTCGAGGCGCTCTCCGGCGGCAACCAGCAGCGCGTCTTGCTGGCCCTGCTGCGCCAGAAGCTGCGGCTCCTGCTGATGGAGCACCCCACCCGCGGCCTGGACGTCGAATCGTCCAACTGGGTATGGCAACAACTGCTGGCCCGTCGCGAAGACGGCACGGCCATCGTCTTCATCTCCGCCGACCTGGACGAGCTGCTCGAATACGCCGACCGTATCGTGGTCTTCTACGGCGGGCGGATGTTGGCCCCCGTGGCCGCGTGCGACACGACGGTGGAAGGTCTGGGATACATGATCGCCGGGAAAGAGCCGGGCGCCGGTGCCCAGCAAGGAGGCGCGCACGATGAAGCATAACGATCGATGGATCAACCTCCTGATGGGCATCGCCCCCATCCCTCTGACGCTGGTATTCACCTCCCTGATCCTGCTGGCGATGGGGGCGTCACCGTGGGAAGCGTACCGCAACATCTTCAACGGGGCCTTTTCGAGCCCCGAGAAAGTCGCCGACGTGTTCGCCGCTTGCGTCCCGCTGGTCTTGTGCAGCGCTGGGCTGGCGATCACGTTCGCCGCCGGGCAGTGGAACGTCGGCGTAGAGGGGCAGATCATCCTCGGCGCCATCTTCGCCACCTGGGCCGCCCGCACCCTCGCATGGCCGCAGGTGCCCCTGCTGGCAGCGATGCTGCTGGCCGGTCTGCTGGGCGGGGCGCTGTGGGGGTCGTTCGCCGGCCTGCTCAAGGTCTTCGGCAAGGTGCACGAGATCTTCGGCGGCCTGGGCTTGAACTACCTGGCCCAGGCGCTGGCGATCTGGCTGATCTTCAACCCGTGGAAGCCCGCCGGCGGCGCGACGATGAGCGGCACCGACCTGTTCCCCGAAGCGGCGCGTATGCCGCACCTGGGCCACCTGCGCGTGGCACCTCTGGCGGTCGTGCTGGCCCTGATCGCCGTGGCATTGGTCACCTTCCTCCTACGGGGAACGCGGTGGGGGCTGGAACTGAAGGCCCTGGGCAAGGGGTTCGTATCGGCGTTCACCCTGGGCGTGCCCGCGACGCCACGCCTGCTGACTGCGTTCGCTGCCTGCGGCGGCATGGCGGGCATCGCCGGCACGATCCTCTGCTCCGCCCGCTACATCCGCATGATCCCGGCCATCTCCGGCGGGCAGGGCTATCTGGCGCTCCTGGTCGCGCTGATCTCCGGCAGCAGCAACCCACAGTGGATTCCCTTCATCGCCTTCTTCTTCGCCGCCGCCGGCGTCGGCAGCCCGCAATTGGAGTACAACATGCACCTCGACTCCTCGCTGGGCGGCGTGCTGGAGGCGTCGGTGGTGCTCTCGGTGATGTTCGTGTCTGGATGGCGGGTACTGTTGGCCCGCAAACGCAGCCAGGCCGCCGCGTTGGTCAGCGCAGAACAGGAGGTGACCGCATGAACGTCGAGTTTCTGATCCAAACCCTCGCCTCCATCGTGTCTTCTTCCGCGCCGGTGGTACTGGCATCAATCGGAGAGACCATCTCCGAAAAAAGCGGCGTGATCAACCTATCGCTGGACGGTTCGATCGCCCTCTCGGCGATGACGGGCTTTGCCGTCGCCTATACTACGGACAGCGCAACGTTGGGCGTGCTGGCCGCCATGGCCGTGGGCGCACTGATCGCCCTGCTGATCGCCTTCGCCAGCATCACATTGCGGTTGGAGCAGGTGGCCGTCGGGTTCGTGCTGACGATGCTGGGGCTGGAACTGGCCGATTTCCTGGGCAACCCCTTCGTGCGCCAGCCCGGCCCGTCGATTCCGCACTGGCCGATTCCACTCCTCTCCGACATCCCCTTCATCGGCCCGGTCCTGTTCAACCACAACATCCTCATCTACATCAGTTTGCTCTCCATCGTCGCGACGTGGTGGTGGATGTACAAGACGCAGCCCGGCATCAAACTGCAGGGCGTGGGCGAGCGGCCCGAGTCGGCTTTCGCGCGCGGCGTGAACGTCAACCGGATGCGCTACGTCTACACCACGCTCGGCGGCGCGCTGGTCGGCCTGGCCGGAGCGACGTATTCGCTCAGCATCAAGCTCGGTTGGAGCCACCGCCACACCGCCGGCATCGGCTGGATCGCGCTGGCCATCGTCATCTTCGGCGGCTGGAACCCCCTGCGCGTGGCGGCGGGATCGTACTTCTTCGGCCTGCTCAAGGCACTGGGCAGCATCCTCCAGCGCAATCCCGCTTTCGCCAGCGTGCCGACGCAGATTTTCTCCTCGGCACCGTTCGCGTTGATGATTTTCACGCTGCTCTTGCTCAGCAGCAAGGGCGTGGACCGGTTGCTCGATATGCTCCCGCCGCGCCTGGCACGCCGTATCGACCGCGCCATCCGTGGCCGCGCTCCCGGCGGGCTGGGAAGGCCGTTCGAGCAAGGGTGACAAGAGGCAAGAAGCAGGAAGGAGGAAGGATGGCGAATTTGAACGTGACCATTGCTGGGCTAACGCTTTCGAATCCGGTGATGCCTGCGCCAGGGCCGCCGGTGTGGAACGGTGAGGCGATGGCGGCGTGCGCTGCGGCGGGCGCGGGCGCGATTGTCTCCAAGACGGTCTCGGTGAGGCCCGCGCAGGTGCCCACACCGAATATGGCGCAGGTGCGCGGCGGGTTCCTGAACACGGAACTGTGGTCGGAGCTGCCGGTGGAGCAGTTCATCGAACGCGAGTACCCGCTGGCCAAGGCTACGGGCCTGCCGCTGATCATCAGCCTGGGATACACGGCCGAGGAGATCGCCGACCTGGCCCCGCGCGTGCGTCCTTTCGCCGACGGGCTGGAGCTGTCGACGCACTACATCGGTGACGACCCCACGCCGATGATGAATGCCATCCGCGCGGCGAAGGATGCCGTGGACGTGCCGGTCTTCGTCAAACTGAGTCCCTTTCGCGACATGAAGAGCGCCGCACAGGCCGCCGCCGAGGCCGGCGCAGATGGCATCGTGGCTATCAACTCCTTCGGCCCGTGCCTGGGCGTCGACGCGGAGACGGGCCACCTGCTGATGGGCAGCCAGGGCGGGTACGGCTGGCTCTCGGGCACTGCTCTGAAGCCGCTGGCACTGCGCTGCGTCTTCGACGTGGCCCGAGCGGTCGATCTGCCCATCGTCGGCGTGGGCGGCATCAGCCGCGGCATCGACGCAATCGAGTTCTTCATGGTCGGCGCGTCGGCGGTGGGCCTGTGCACCGAAGCAATCCTCAAAGGGCCGCAGGTCTTTGGCAAGGTCGTGCGCGAAATCGACGCCTGGCTCGACCAGCATGGCTACAATTCGATCCAGGACGTGCAGGGGCTGGCGATCCGCAACTGGGAACAACGCGCGTTCCGCACCCATCACGTCCCTCCAGTGCTGGACGTGGACGCCTGTACCGGCTGCGGCTTGTGCGAGACGAGCTGCGTCTACGACGCCATCCGCGTGGTGGATAGGAAAGCGGTGCTGGACGAAGAGCGGTGCTACGGCTGCGGGCTGTGCGTCTCACGCTGCCCGGTACGCGCCCTGGCGCTGGCATGAACCTGCTCTTCCTGACGCCCCAACTGCCGTATCCGCCACGGCAAGGCACCGCGCTGCGCAATTGGGGCCTGATCGCCGGGCTGGCGCGCCGGCACCGGGTGAGCCTGCTCAGTTTTGTGGGACCGGGGCAGTCCGCCCGGCCGGCGCCGCCGCTGGCCGCGGCCTGCGCGCGCGTCGAGGCGGTGCCCCAACCGGCGCGCAGCCTGCCGCGCCGCCTGCGTGACCTGGCACTCACCCGCCAGCCCGATATGGCCTTGCGCCTGGAAAGCCCCCTCTTCCGCGAACGGCTGGAGGCGTGGCTGGCACAAGAGCCCTTCGATGTGGTACACGTAGAGGGCATCGAGCTGGCCCCCTACGTCGACCTGCTGGAGCGGGCCGCCCCCCACCCGCTCGTCCTCTTCGATAACCACAACTGCGAGTACCTGCTCCAACAACGGGCCTTCCAGACCGACCTGGGCAACCCGTTGCGCTGGCACGCGGCAGCCTACTCGTTCGTGCAGTGGCGGCGGCTGCGGCAGTACGAGGCGCAGGCCTGCCGCCGGGCGCAGCGCGTCGTCGCCGTATCCGAAGCCGACGCGCAAGCGTTGCGCGCGCTGGTTCCCGGCCTCGATCCGCTGGTGATTCCCAACGGCATCGACCTGGCCGCGTATCCTCCAGACACACCGCCCGCACCTGAGTTGGGGGCAAGCGCGCTGGTCTTCACCGGCAAGATGGACTTCCGTCCCAACGTCGACGCGATGGTGTGGTTTGGCCTGCGCGTGCTGCCCCGCGTGCGTGAGGCTGTGCCGGCGGCGCACCTGTGGGTGGTCGGGCAGCGCCCCCACCGCCGGCTGGACCCGCTGCGTGAGGTCCCCGGCATCACGCTGACCGGGCAAGTGGAGAACGTGCAGCCCTACATCGCCGGGGCGGCGGTGTACGTCGCGCCGCTGCGCATAGGCGGCGGTACGCGGCTCAAGCTGCTGGAAGCGATGGCGATGCAGCGGGCCATCGTCTCCACGCGGCTGGGGGCAGAGGGGTATCCCCTCACCGACGGGAAAGAGCTGCTCCTGGCGGATACGGAGGAAGCGTTCGCCAACGCGGTGGTGGCCCTGCTGCAAGATGCAGGCCGGCGGAGGGCGTTGGGCGAGGCGGCGCGGCACTTCGTCGCATCAGGGTACGACTGGCCGGTGTTGATTCCGCAACTGGAACGCGCGTACGACGTAACGTCGTGCTCTGAGCGCTAAAACAAAGCCATATAGCGTGCCAGGTCGTCGGCTGCGGCAGCGATCCATTGAGGGAATACCCCTAACAGGAACGTCGCAGCGACGAAGACGAGCAGCACCGCCACGTCTGCCACCGGTTCGCGCACGCTGGGGATAGGGGGCACAGCTTCTTCCAACTCGACGCCGGGAAGCTGGCGGGGGCGGCGCAGCAATTTCACCACCCACTGAATCAACCCCACGACAGGCGCTATCGAGGCCATCAACAGCACCAAGCCGATGATGGGATTGGAGCGCGCGACCGTCGTGAGCAACGCCCAGCGCGCGGCAAAACCGACCGTCGGGGGCAAGCCCACCAGCGACAGGCCGCCGATCAGCACCGCCGCCGTGCTCCACGGAGCCTTCCATCCCACACCGTCGGGCAGCTCGGCAGACGCGTCACGTTTCGAGCGCAATCCTTCGAGCCCGGCCGTCATCAGCACCGCGCCCACCGTGCGCGCGAAAAGGAGCAGCACGATCGCGCCCACGCTGCGTTGCGACGCATCTCCCAACGCGACCACCGACAGCCCCGTATCGACCATCACGATGTAGCCAATCAACGTGCCAGGGCTGCGCCGGACCGCCCCCAACAGCCCGCCGACCACCGCCGTGGCCACCCCAAGCACCGTGAGCAAGCTCTGCCACTCGCCGTGCTCGGCGAGCCAGGGGTAGGCACGCAGGTACTCGAACAGCAAGAACCACACACCGCCCGTCATGGCGGTGTAAAGGAACGCGGACATCAGTGGCGCGCCATCTGAGCCTATGGCCGGCACCCAGGCATGGAACGGGACCAGGCCCAGCATCAGCACGAAAGAGAACCCGATCAAAATCGTGGCGGTTTCCAGCAAACTCACCTGGTCGGGGGAGTAGACGTATAGATCGAGCAGCCAGTGGCTGATCATCAGCCCCGGTAAGGCCAGGATGTAGAACGTGAGGTAGCGCAAGCCGCCCCGCACCGGCGTATCCTCTTCGGCGTAGAGCGGAAAGACGGAGAGGACAACCGCGATTTGGAAGAACAACACCGCGTAGATGAGCGGGTGCACCACGAGCACACCGCACAGCAGGCCCAGCATTCCCAGCCCCATCGGGACGAACAGGCCGCCGCGGTCGAAGCGCCACGCCGCCAGAAAGAGTGCCGCCGCGGTGAAGAACAAATACCCCATCGCGGGCCGGTCGGAGGGTTGAAGCACCAGGGCACGGCCAAGGACGTCGACCGACTGTTCCAGTGCGATCTCCTGCCCGGCGATTTCGAAAGACTGCCCACTGGGAAGCAGGACAAGGATCAAGCCCAGCAGCAGCGTCACGCTTGCACCTAAGATGGGCGGGACACTGCGCCAGCGGCGCAGCACATACGCCAGCACCCCCGTCAGCATTGGCACGAGGATCAACACCAGTGGCCCGGTCGTCTCGATCACTGGCCGCTCTCCCACTGCGCCGCGTGCGTCACGGACAGGAACGTGACTGCCAGCGCGACGAGGAAGTTCATCACCCCCAGCAACCCCGCCACCACCAGGCTGGGCTCCAAGGCTCCAAAGAAAAGGTCGAAGCCGGTCAAGAACATCAACAGCCCCATACCCGAGCGGAACGGGTCCTCGGTTAATCCCATCAGAAACACGCCGCCGATGGCAAGCAGGTAGCAGGCCAATCCGACGTCGCCCGGCACTTGGGGCAAGGGGAACCGAACGAAGGCCGCCAGGGCCACCATCAACACCGTCAACAAGACGAGGCTGCGCAAAGGCGCGCCTGCGGCCAGCGAAAAGCGGGGCGGGCGCGCCGTCTGCTCCTCACCGGTGGTTTTCTCCGCCCCTTCTTGAAGCGCCGTCAGGTAGCGACCGGTCATGTAGAGCGTCAGGGCAATCATCCATCCGATGAGCAGCTTGACGACCGCCACTTCGGGGCGAATCACGCGCGTATACAGCAGGGCAGAGAAGAAATACATGATGGCCATCGCCAGGGCGTGTAACTGCCAGCGGCGCACGATCAGCAGCAGCGCCAGCGAGACGAAAATAGCGCCCACCGCCGGCATCGCCGCCAGGAACGATATACGGTCAACGAGCTCTAGAATCGTGGTCATCAGATCCCCAAGAATGCGAGCGCGAGCAGCAAGAAAATCGCAAATGCCCACAGGACAGCGCCGGCGCCCTCGACCAATTCGGCCACTTCACGAAGGAAATCCGCCACACGCCCCAAGCCCCCCAACAACGTGTACAGCACCCAATCCAGCGCGACCAGATCGAACAGCAGGCCGAGGCCTGGCTCGATGCGCTTGCGCAGGCGTCCTTCCAGCAGAAAGAGGGGGACGCCCAAAGCGAAGCCCAGCAGCCACACCGCCCAACCGGCCGGAAGCGTCTGCTCCAGCACGTGCCCCAGGGAAATGTCGGCGAAGGCGGGCGAGAGGGCAGCGGGATAGAGGCCGAACCACAGCAGCAGCACGGTGGGCAGCGCCAGCCCGGCCGCCCGCGCCGCAATCGCCAGCGGCGTGCCACGCTCCTGCCGCTCGATGGGCACGAGGACACGCCTGGCCGTGCCGGCTACCAGCAGGCTTTCGCCCAGGAAGAACAGAAAGGCCTGGCGCAGGTCGAACGGTTCGACGACGCGCCCCGCTACGGTCAGGCCGACCAAGACACCAGGAGTGAGCAGTGAGCCGATCAGAGCCAGGCCGCCCACCACAGGGCCGATGCTCCACCAGGGGGCTGCACGCTCCCATCCGCGCGCCAGCGAAACGAGCGTCATCCCGAGCAGCCAGGCGACGCTGCCCCCGGCCAGGACCAGGGCGGCGCGCTCCCCGGCGACCGCGGATGCCCACAGCGTTGCGCCGGAAGACGCCAGCGCAATCCACGGCAGCACCTCGCTGCGCGCGGCCCGTGTCCATGCCAGCAGGCCGCCGGCGATCAGAGACGCCATCCCAATCGACTGCACCCACGCAAGGTCGTCCAGCGAAACGCCGGCCGAGACGACCAAGCGGAGCAGCAACCCCCACCCCAGCACCGGCCCCAGATACAACGGCATCGCAGCCGGCGCGCTCTTCGACACACCCACCGGCACGGTCAAGTGGAGCGGGTAAAACGCCAGGCGCAGCACGGCAGCAACGACCAACAAGTTGCGCTCCAATTCGCCCGGCTGGATCAGCGCCCAGGAGATAGAACCGCCCACGGTGCGAGTGACCAGCGCGCCGGTCAACAGTGCGGTGGTCGACAAGACGAACACGCCCCCCGCCAGCGCCACCCGGCGGGTAGATGCGCCTACGGCCAACATGCCGAGACTCCAGAACAGATCGAAGCTCCCCCAACACATCAACACGACGAGCAGATTGCTCCCCCACAGGCTCCCCAACACTGCGGCCATCATCCCCAACGTTGCAAGGCCCACCAGTATGTGGGAAGGCGCAAGGCGGCCGAGCTGAATCAGGGCGCTGGACATCATTGCCACAGAGAAGGCCAGCAGCAACGGCCACGTTACAGGGCTGTCTTCGAGCAACATCACAGCATTGAAGAACACCGAGGGATGCCAGCGCGAAAAAATCATGGACCAGGACGGGGCGAAGCGGGTGGCGACCACCCCCAACAGGGAGAATCCCACAGCTACAGGCACCAGAAAACGTGCGTAGGGGCGCAGAAATCGCACCCACGCGACGAGCGGCAATGCTATGAAACCCACGCACAGGGCCATCAGAGAGAAAATAGGCGCAAATGTCATCATAGTAGTCCTACCAACGAAGGGGGATTGTAGCACAGAACGTCACTTTGAGCAAAAATAGACGTAACTGTTCAGCTTACGCTTCGCAGTTGCCTTTCCCGCCGCGAAAAGGGGGGGAGCGGGGGTTTTGCGGGCGGCTTCGCCGCCCGCAAAACCCCCATTTCTCCCTTCGATGCGCAGCCAGGCGCACAGCCTGAGCAGTTACAAATAGATTTCCATCGACGGGTTTTCTGAGTATAATGAGAGCGTGCCCCCGCTGCATAACGGAGGAATCAATGGCAAAAAAAATGGACGCCCTGCTGAAAGAAGGCATCGGTCAGGCGCGGCTGGGCCGGAAGCGAGAAGCCGAGCAACTGCTGCGCCGCGTCGTCACCGAAGACCCCGAAAACGACCTCGGCTGGCTGTGGCTCAGCTCGGTCGTTTCCGGCATCGAAAGCCAGCGCGAGTGCCTCAACAAGGTGCTGGAAATCGATCCGATCAACACACACGCACGCTATGGCCTGGCGTTCCTCGCTCGACTGCGAGTTGGCCAGGAATGGCGCGCCGCCGAGGCCCCCTGGGTACAGGGACTGGAAGAGACGGACTCGAAGGCCACAAAGATCCGCTGCCCACACTGCGGCACGCAGAACGAGGCCTGGGCGAGCAGTTGCAGCAAATGCGGCGCGGCGCTGAAACACGTCGACGTCCGGGAAAGCGTCCGCGTAGCAGAGCAGATTCGCAGCCGATCCACCGTATCGACCGCGGTGATCGAGTCCTGGGCCGGTGCGCTAACCCTACACCGCAAGCAGATTTTCGACCCCGAGGTCGAACTGGCGTCCGCCGGACGCGCGATAACCGCCATCGTGCTGGGCGTCCTGCTGCTGGTCGTGGTCAGGTTGGGATTGGGGCTGATCCCCGCCCTCGTCGCGGGGGGCGTATCGACCGCCGCCCTCACGCAGGTTGGCCTGTTGGCGGTGCAAGACCTCGGCATCCTCCTGGGGAGCGCAATCGGCGTGACGCTGCTGCTGGCTGTGCCGACCTTCGTGACGCGAGGGCTGGGGGGAAAAGGCAACTTCACCGTCCACTTCCACATGGTGGCCGTTGCGGTCTCGTGCTGGCTGGTCATCGTGACGCTGGGCGTGCTGGCGCTGAATCTGCCGGGGCTGTTCGTCGCGCCGAGCACGTGGAACGCGCTCCGGCCCACGCTTGACGTAGCCTTGGGGGGCGTGCTCGCCTTCTACGCATTCGTCCTGCTGGCCGAGGCCGTCCAAGCGGGGCAGCGCATCAATCCCATCGTGGCCTTCGTGGTGACGGGGGTCGTGGTGGCGGCAGGGGTGGCAGCCTACCTGACGCTGGGCGCGAGTCTGCCCGGCGCACAGGCCTTCGTCGTGGAAATGTGGGGCAGGATACGCGCGCCGCTGTAGCCGTCAGCGAAACCAGCGCACCCTGAGCGCCTCCAGCGTTCCATCCGCCTCCATCTCCGCAAGAAGCTCGTTCAGATAGCGGATCAACCGCCCGTCTTCGATTCGGGCGGCGATGGCGTAGGGCACGCTGGTCACTGGTTCGCCCACGACGCGCAGCCCACTGCCTGCGCCGGTCGCCCCCCAGGCGGAGAGGTGATCGACCAGCGCCGCGTCTGCCTGCCCGCTCGCCGCCCACGCCAGGGCCTCGGCTGCGGTCTGAGCCGGAAGGATCGTGAGGTCACCGATGCGCCGTTCCCACGCCCGTGCGGTCACGTCGCCCTCGCTGCCCCACTCGACCGCCAGCGTCCGCCCTGCCAGATCATCGGTTCCCGTGACGCCCCCCGCCGCAACCAGCACCTGCCCGGCGTCGAAGTAGGGTGCGGAGAACGCGTGCGTGGCGCGCCGCGCGTCGTCGACGTACAGTGCAGACACGACCACGTCCACGCGTTGGGCCGTCAGCGCGTCGTAGAGACCGTCGTAGGGCAGATTGGCGACGAACTGAACCGCCATCTCACGGTCGTCGGGCAACCGATCCCCCATCCGTCGAGCCATCTCCCACGCCATGTCTACGTCGAAGCCGACCAGGTTCCCCGCGCCGTCCACGTACTCGAACGGCGGGAAGCTGGCGTCCATGCCCACGCGCAGCACGCCCGCGTCGAGCACGCGCCCCAGCGTGTCGGGCGACGCTCGGCACCCCAAGAGAACGAGAAGCGAGAAAATACATGAGAAAATGACGATGGGCAACTTTTTGCCATGTATGACTCCCCTGAAAAAAGGAGAAACAACCACAAAGGACACAAAGAGCACAAAGATTTTTAATATTCGCCTTAAGATTCTTTCTTTCTTTGTGCTGGTTTTCGGGCAATCTCGCACAATTCCTTCATCTTTTTCTTTGTGTCCTTTGTGCTCTTTGTGGTTGATAGCTTTTTTCAGTAGAGTCATGTATCACTTTCTTTGCCCTCGTTTAATTCCCCGTGTACGTCTGGGCTTCGGTGTAGATCGGTTTGGGGTGGAAGTCGGCCGTGACGAACGTGTAGTAATCTTGGTAGTTGTGGACCGGCGCAGGGTAGCGAAAGGCCCACATCGCCACGACGGGGCACCAGGGCCAGTATTGGCGCGCCCACTCGTACGCGCCGAGTGTGTAGGTGATGCGCTGCGCCGGGCGGACGGCGCGCGCCCAGCGCGGGTGGTCGTTCCAGCCCGCCTCGGTGACGTAGATGGGCTTGTGCGCGTCGCCGTGGGCCTCCATGATCGCGCGCAGCAGTTCCGTGCGGCGGAAGTTGATCACGTCGGCGGCGGGGTCGGCCTCGGGGGGGAAGCCCAGCCCGTAGGCGTGGGCAGAGAGCGCGTCGAAGTACGGCGCGGCGCCGGCGGCGTACATCTGTTCCAGATAGATCAGGTCGTTCAGGCCAGCGGGGCTGCCCTGCGGTTCCAAAGTGGGGGCCAGCGCGCCTGCCAACACCACCACGTCGGGGTTGGCAGCGTGGGCGGCCGGGTAGACCGCCCGCAGCATCTCGACGTAACCGGCCGGGTCGACGGGCCGGTAGCCCCATTCGAAGCTCAGATTGGGCTCGTTCCAAATGATGACGTGTGTGACCTGGCCGCGATAGCGCGCCACGAACGCCGCGACGAAGGCGGCGAAGTCGGCGTAGTGCTCCGCGTCCAGGTAGGTGGGCGTGGTCTCCTGCTCGCCGGGGTCGGGACGCGCCCACCCCGGCGTCCAGCCCACCCGCGCTATGACCGTCAATCCCTGAGCGCGGGCGTGCGCGACGACAGCGTCGGCGTGTTCCCACTCGAACCGGCCCTGCTGCGGTTCGATGTAGGCCCACGGGAAATACTCGACGATCCACGGCGCGCCCATCTCGCGCACCATCTGGAGCGTGCGCTGAATCTTCCACGCCTCCACCTCGTCGGTGAGGCGGGTGTGGACGCCGACGAGGGGGTTGGTCGTGTGGACCTCGTGGGGCGGGCCGACCACGACGAGCACGTGCGGTGGGTTCAACGCCCACACCATCGCGACCAGGATGGCGATGCGCCCGCCCCAACGGCGGAGCCAGAGCAACACGCCGGTTACGCCACGCGGCTCACGGCCCGGTAATCGATCATCTCGATCCCCAGCGCCTGGATGCGCTCGCGGACGCGCGGGTCACGCAGCGCCCGGTAGTCGTCCGCGCGCCACCCTTCGGTCCCGGGATGGCACAGGATCTCCGTCGACCCCTCGGGCAGGTGGTCCAGGATATCCAACAAGAACTCGACGGTGCGGTTGCCGTCCTGCGAGAAGCGTGACTCCCAGAAGTTGGTGCGCGGCAAGCCGTACTGGCGCACCATGTCCCGGTAGCGTGCGCCCTGCCGGCGGATGAACCAGGCCGGGAAGCCATAATGTTTAGCGAGCTTCGGCGCTTTCTCTTCCAGGCCGTCGTCGAAGGGCGTGCGCACGGGCAGGTGGCCGTGCGCCACGGCCAGTTCCAGGCTCAGGCGGAACCAGGCCGGGAAGACGTAGGGGTAGTGGCAGTGCAGGTCGACGTGCGAGGGCGTGCGGCCTATCTCGGTGACGAACGTTTCGATCTGCGCCTGCCATTCGGCACGCAGTTGGGAACGAGAGATCAGGGGATAACGCAGCAGGAGCGCCGCGCCGTTCCAGAAGACGCCTTTGGCATCGATCAGCGACGGCACCTGGGGGGGGGGAAGCACCGGGCGGCGGTCGTTCATCACCAGGTGGATGCCCGCATCCCACTCAGGGTGGGCGCGCAGCACCTCGGCGGCGCGCGGCCAGTCGGGCTGGTTGACCATCACGCTGGTGCTGGTGACCACGCCGAGTTCGAACAGATCGGAAATCGCTTCGATCGTGCCGGTGGGGTGGGCGAAATCGTCAGCGTTGACAATGAGAGAACGGGTCATGGGCGAACTCCTTTACAAGAGGCGGGAGGCAAGAAAGCAAGGGCGCATCAGGAGACCTGCTTGCCAATGGAGAAGGCTGCGCCGACGCGCGCGCCGATGGCGTAGTAGGCGCTGTTGCCGGG
>JAFGOJ010000078.1 GCA_016926575.1 Anaerolineae bacterium
AAGCCGCCCGCAAAACCCCCACTCCCCCTCTTGCGCGGCGAAGTGAGGCAACTGCGAAACGTAGCTGAGCAGTTACGTTCGCACAAAATCAACTAAGGAGATTCTAAATGTCTATCGATTACGACGTCAAAGACCTCAGCCTGGCCCAGGGGGGCCGGCTGCGCATCGAGTGGGCGGAGCGGGAGATGCCCGTGTTGCGCCTGATCCGCGAGCAGTTCGCCGCGGAAAAGCCGCTCAAGGGCGTGCGCATGGCCGCATGCCTGCACATCACCACGGAGACCGCCAACCTGGCGCGCACGCTGCAGGCCGGCGGCGCCGAAGTGGTGCTCACCGCTTCGAACCCGCTCTCTACGCAGGACGATGCCGCCGCGGCGCTGGTCTCGTACTACGAGATCCCCGTCTTCGCCATCAAGGGGGAGGATAACGAGACCTACTACAAGCACATCCACGCTGCGCTCGACCACAAGCCGCACGTCACTATGGACGACGGGGCTGACCTGGTCAGCATTCTGCACAAGGAGCGCACCGAATTGCTCGGCAACGTCGTCGGGGGCACGGAGGAGACCACCACCGGCGTGATCCGCCTGCGGGCGATGGCGAACAACAAGGTCTTGCGCTACCCGATCATCGCCGTCAACGATGCGCTGACGAAGCACCTGTTCGACAACCGGTACGGCACGGGCCAGTCGACGCTGGACGGCGTGATCCGCGCGACCAACGTGCTGATCGCCGGGAAGACCGTGGTCGTGGCCGGGTACGGCTGGTGCAGCCGTGGTATCGCGATGCGGGCCAAGGGACTGGGCGGCAACGTGATCGTCACCGAGATCGACCCGCTCAAGGCGCTGGAGGCGGTGATGGACGGCTACCGCGTCATGCCGATGGCCGAGGCCGCGCCGTTGGGCGACATCTTCATCACGTCCACCGGCGACATCAACGTGCTCGATACACACCACTTCGAGGTGATGAAGGATAGCGCGATTGTGTCGAATTCGGGCCACTTCAACGTGGAAATCAATATCTCCGGCCTGCAAAAGATGGCCAAGGGCGCGCCTCGGCGCGTGCGCCCGTTCGTTGAGGAGTACGTGCTACCGGACGGACGGCGCATCTTCCTGCTGGCCGAGGGGCGGCTGGTCAACCTGGCCGCCGCTGAGGGCCACCCCAGCGCGGTGATGGATATGTCGTTTGCCAACCAGGCCCTTTGCTCCGCTTACATGCTGGAACACGCCGACGAGTTGGAGAAGATGGTCTACTCCGTGCCCGAGGCTATCGATAAGGAGATCGCCCGCCTCAAGTTGAAGGCGATGGGCGTGCAGGTCGACGTGCTGACCCCCGAACAGGAGGCGTATCTGACGTCGTGGGAAGAGGGGACGTAGCGGGTAGTGGTTAGTGGTTAGTGGGGAGTGGGTAGAGGTGGGCGATATAACGATTCACCCTATAGGAACGGTAGGAAGGGACGCAGAAGACGAGGGGCTGTCGGGCGCGGCGCTGCGTGCGCGACCGGTACGCCTGGTGCTGGAACCGGAGGTGGTGGATGCGATGCTGGGCCTGGAACCCGGAGACGACATTGTGGTGCTCTTCTACTTCCACCGCAGCGATGGTCGCCCGCTCCAGGTCCACCCGCGCGGCGATCTGAGCCGCCCTCTGCGCGGCGTGTTCGCCACGCGCAGCCCGGCCCGCCCTAATCCCATCGGCGTGACGACCGTTCGCATCCGGCGCATCGAAGGGAACGTGATCGAGGTGGTCGGGCTGGATGCCATCGACGGCACGCCCATTCTGGACATCAAGCAGTACGAAGAGCATTTCGACACGCCCTATGAGCAGGGTAAAGACTGACCACCCGTAACGCGAAGAGAGGAGCTGGTGCGATGACCCCGAACACGGTGCGTGCGTTTATCGCCATTCCACTGCCGGCCGACCTGCGCGAGCAGCTCGGCCGTGTGCAGCGCAAGCTGGAGCGGGCCGTCCCCCCAGGCAGTGTGCGCTGGGTGCGCCCCGACGGCATCCACCTGACGCTCAAGTTTCTGGGCGACACGGTCACGGCGCGGCTGCCGGAGATCGAGGCCGCGCTGGCAGCGGTGGCCCGCAACGTGACGCCGTGCCCTTTTGCCGTCGGTGGGCTGGGTTGCTTCCCTAACTTGCACAGCCCGCGCGTGGTGTGGGTGGGCGTGCAGGAGCCGGCCGGCAAGATGGCCCTGCTCCAAGACGCCATCGAAGAAGTGATGGAACCCTTCGGCTACCCGCGTGAGGGGCGCGGGTTTCACCCTCACCTGACCCTGGGGCGGGTGCAGCAGGGGGCCTCCCGTCAGGAAAAGGCTCAGATCGGCGAGGTGGTCGGTGCGGCCGAGCTGGGCGTGTTGGGAGAGGTCGCCGCGGACTGGTTCGAGCTGATCCAGAGCGTGCTCAAGCCAAGCGGGGCGGAGTATACGACGTTGAAGGTGTTCTCATTGTAGTTATGCCAACTGTCATTCCCGCGTATTCCCGCTTTCGCGGGGACAGGTGCGGGAATGACAGACAGTACCCGCCGTTCCGCCCGGTCTCCTGACCGGGCGGAACAAGAGTCGTCATTCCCGCGCAAGCGGGAATCCACTCGGCATAGGTTTGGATGCCCGCTTTCGCGGGCATGACGATCGGGCGGATGCTATTTTCGAAGTAGACCCTACGGCCTGACGAAGAACCCGGCCCCCAGGATGCCCGGCCCCCCGTGGACGACGATGGCCGGCGGCAGGAGGAAGATCGGCACCTCGGGAACGTCCAGCGCTGCGCCGAGGTCCGCCGCCAGCGCCTGAGCTTCCGCTTCGGCCTCGACGTGCATCACGCACAGGTACGATTCGGGGCCGTGTGGGCAGTCCTGCATCACCAACTCGCGCAGGCGCGCCTTGGCCCGTTTCCCCGTGCGTTGCTGCTCCAACGGTTCCACGCGCCCATTTTGGATGTGCAAGATGGGCTTGATCTGCAACAGCCCACCTAGCAGTGCCTTCGCCCCACCGATGCGCCCACCCTTGTGCAGGTATTCGAGCGTGTCGACCACGAAATAGACCCGCTGGCGGGGCATCAAGTCCTCCACCCGCGCGACGATGGTATCCGCATCCAGTCCTTCCTGCGCCCAACGGTTCGCCTGCAGCACGATCATCGCCATCGGCGCGGCGATGGTGCGCGTGTCGACCACCCGAATGTCGGCACCGGGGAAGTCCTGTGCCGCGACGGCTGCCCCACGCACGGTGCCGCTCAGTTCGGTGGAGGGGTGCAGGCAGACGATCGAATGCCCCTCCGCCAGAAGCTTCTCGAACACGGGCACGAACAGCGCCGGCGGTGGGGCCGCCGTCGTGGGCAGCTCCGACGCAGCGCGCAGCTTCGACAGGAATGCCTGCGTGTCCAGTTCCGTGTCGTCACGGTATGATTGCGCGCCAAACACGATGATCTGCGGCAATAAAGAGATGCCGTGCTGCTCTGCCACGGCCGGAGAGAGACCAGACGTTGTATCGGTAACAATTTTGACCATCAAATGACTCCTTCAAAAAATGGGGGTTCGATGCGCGAAGAACTGTAATCCAGATGAAGTATAACACCATTGACGCCACTGGACAAATTTTCAATTGCGAGTATAGTTAGCGCGTATCTTCTCCCCGCTTTATTGAGAAGTTACGTTAGTGCCAACATCACCGTCAGGGCATCACAAAGGAGCATACAATGACGCATTGCCCGAGCTGCGGACGGTACGTCGGTCCGTACGATGCTTGTCCCTATTGCAGCGCCCGGCTGTCCGGGCGGCTCCCCGTGCGCACGATCAAGCGCACCGCCGTTCTCTTGTCCACCCTCGGTCTGGCAATCCTGTGGCTGGCGGCCACCCGCGCCGAAATCCCCACGGTGCCCCTTAGTCAGGTGGGGGCGACGGCCAATATGGCCTACGTGCGCGTGGCGGGATGGGTGACGCGCGACCCGACGTACTACGCGGACTCGGGCTACCTCGCTTTCACCCTCCAAGACAGCACCGGGGCCGAGGTGCGCGTCAGTGCCTACCGCAGTGAGACCGAAGCCCTTCGTGCTGTCGGGGCCATCCCCGCGCTGGGGGACTGGGTCTCTGTGGCCGGGACGCTGCGCGTGCGCGAGGATTCGGTGGCGTTGACGGTCAACGCGCCCGAGCACGTGGCGCTCAGCCGGCCAGAGGCGGAGGAGCGCACCATCGACGCCATCACCCCCGACGATCACCTGCGGCGCGTGCGCGTGCGCGCGCAGGTGTGGAGCGTGCGCACGCCCTACGACGGCCTGACCCTCGTCACCCTGCGCGATGCGGGCGGCACCATCGACGTCGCCATCACCCGCAATCTGGAGGCGCTGACCGGCGCGTTTCTGCCGGTCTTGCCGGGGCAATCGGTGGAGGTGGCTGCCGCCGTCTCGCTGTACCAGGACGCTCCGCAGCTCGTCCCGGCCTCCGTGCGCGACGTCGTGCTCCTGCCGGAAACGATCCCCATCGCTGTCACGCTTCCCGTCGCCGCGCTCTCGGAGGCCGATGCGGGACGCCTGGTGACCGTGGAGGGTGTGGTCACGGAGGCTGTCTCCTTCTCGGCCGGGTTCAAGGTCAGGCTTGACGACGGCAGCGGGTCGCTCACCGTGCTTCTGTGGCAGGCTCTCTACGACGAGCTGCCCGATCCCGCCGCGCTGACGCCAGGCGCGCGCGCGCGGGTGACGGGCGAGGTGTCGCTCTACCAGGGCGAGTTGGAGCTGATCCCGGTGCGAGCGGTCGATGTGGAGCGAATTGCGAATTAGGCATTGCG
>JAFGOJ010000079.1 GCA_016926575.1 Anaerolineae bacterium
AAACGACACGCCCCACGGATTCTCCCCCGTCGTTTCGTTGACCAGCACCGGCGCAGCGCGATAGAGCTTCGCCGTTAACTCCGCATCACGGCGAGTCCGAAACACAGGGCACGTCCTGGTGTTGGGGTTGATCCGCGCCAGGTCTGCCGATGTCAGGGCAAACTTGCGCTCCGCTTCGGCCAGGTCGTCCACCTGATGCAAGAAGAACGCATACTCGGCAGCCTCGACCGGCGCCGCCATCCCCGTCAGCGTCACGAGACTGAACTTAAAACGACTGTCTACCTCAGGAAAGAGCTTCGCGCGGTTCTCGAAGTCGTACAGGCTCACCAGCTCCCGGTTCTCGACCAGCGCCGCGAAGTAGTCCTGGTTGTAGTAGTCGGTGGCGATGCCCGTGGGCAGCACGATCCCCACCCGCCCCCGCCCGTCCACGATCTGGCGCACCAGCCCGGCGAAGATCTGGTAGGTGTTGATGTCGCCGCTCGCCGACAGTGGATACCGTCCACTGTTACGCAGGAAGCCGCTCAGCGCCTCGCTGGCGTGCAGGGCATCGACGTAGGCCCGGTGCAGCGCCGGGTCGGTCCTGGGCAGTTGCCTGACCAGCTTGCCCCGCTCGCTCGCGGTCCGCGCCGCCTCGATGGCGGGCGCCCGCCCCGCGAAGAACTCTTTCTCCTGCAGCTTGATCCGCTCCCACGGCGGATTCCCCAGCACCACGTCGAACCCGCCTTGACCACCTTCGGCTTCCCCTTCAAACACATCCGGGAACGCCAGGTGCCAGTGGAAGAACCGGTGCTTCTCCGCCAGCGCCGCCACCATCCGCTGCTGCGCCTCGGTCAGCCCGTCCTTGCCCAGCGCCAGCAGCTCGCGGAAGGCGCTGAACGTGGGCGGCGGGGGCGCCTCGGGCGTCAGGGGCCAGAAGAAGGCGGCGGTCCAGGTGTCCGCCAGCAGCCGGGCCTTCGCCGTCGCTGCGTCGCTCTGGTACGCCGCAAAGCGCTCCCGCGCCGCCTGCGGGTTCACCTCGGCCAACTCGGTCAGGCTGCGCCAGGCGCCGGTGTCCGGCGGCTCAAAGACGCGCGTCACCTGGAACATGCTCAACTGCACGCCCCCGCCCTTCTCGAACTCGGCCCGCTCCCGGCGGTTCTGGGCGCGCACGGCTTTGGCGATCTCGCGATCGTCGCCCGCCCGTCCCAGCGCGAAGGCCTCATAGGCGATGCCATCCCGGACAAGCTCCGGCGTGGCGCCCACCAGCGAGTTGCCGCAGCGGACGTGGTGGTCGAGGAAGTTGAGCGGCTGGTCGCGGACGCTGGCGTTGATCCAAAGGCTGACCTTGCACAGCTCCACCGCCATCGGGTTCAGGTCGACGCCGTAGATGCAGTGGGCCAGCACGTCACGCCGCGCCGCCTGCACCGCGTCCTCGACGGGGTAGGGCTCGCCGGTGCGCACGCGCGCCAGCTCGGCGCCCAGCATGTTGTTCGCCTTCACAAGGAAATGACCGCTCCCCGCCGCCGGATCACAGACCTTGAGATCGAGCAGGGCCGCGGCGCCGTCCGCGCGCCGGGCGGCGTCAAGCCCGGCATAGTCCGCCAGTAGCCCCCCGCCGGTCTCGCCGATTTCGTTCGGGGGGATCACGGGCAGGCCGGCCCGCGCCAGCCGGTCGTGCATGACGGGCAATAACGCGGTCTTGATCAACTGATTGACCAGCGAGTCGTCGGTGTAGTAGGAGCCGGTCGTCTTGCGCTCGGAGCCCACGGGATCGAGCACGAATGTCCGTGCCGGGACCTCGCGCCCGCCCACCGACTCGGCGCGCGCCGTCACGCGCGGGGTGTAGTCAAGCAGGCTCTCGTAGATCGAGCCCAGTTCCTCCACCCCCAGGTCGGCGTAGGAGATGCGCTGCAGGACGCCCTCGCGCTCGACGAGGGTGAGGGCGCGAATGGCATGCAGAAGGTCGCTGTTGCGAATCGCGGACGGCGGCGCCAGCAGCGGCGTCTGGTCGTCGGCGAAGAGCATGCCGTCGTAGCCGAAGACGCCCAGGGGCGGGCAGCCCTCGCGGACCATACGGAAGGTCACCTTGAGCCCCTCCCAAAGGTCAGTGTAGCCGAAGCCTGCTTCGTAGCCCAAATCCGCTTGGGCCGTCATCAGCGGCAGGATGTCGCCCTCGGCGCGGGCGCGCAGCCGGGCGATGGCGTAGGTCTCGGCGTAGAGCGAGTCGCGCCCCGGCATCATCCCGCGCTGCTCGGCGAAGAGGAGGAAGAGGATGCGGTAGATGATGTGGAGGATTTCGGCGTAGAAGGCGCGGGTGTTGGAGGCTGGATCCTGGATGTTGGATATTTGATTGCTGGTCAGGCGCTGCAGGAGGGACGGAGTGGTGCGCAGGAAGCCGTTCGCCAGCGTCTCGATGGCTTCGCGGACCTGGTCTCGGAGGTCGTCGCCGATCTTGATGCCGGTGGCGAGGGAGTTGCGGTAGAAGGCCTCCAGCGGCGTCAGGGATGGCGGCGCCTCTTCGGCCTCTGAAGGCCCGGAGTCCGTCTCGGCGGGCTCGTCCGCTCCGACCTTCCCTCCCACCGGGGGGGAATCGAAGGGGGGGCAGAACCGCGAGGCGTGGCAGAGGCGGTAGAGGGCGCGGAAGTCGCCGTAGTTGCGGGTCTCGAACATAGACTCCAGGTCGAACTGGATATAGCCCTTGGTGAAGGTGTGATGGTACTCGCGCAGCAGGCGGAGCAGGATGCCGTTGGTGACCACGGCCCATCGGTCTACGGAACTGGCGTTAAGAAAAGCTTGCACCGTATCGTGGGGCGACTGCACCCGGACACCACGCCCGCCCTGCATCCGCTCATCGAGCTTCTGCGCCGGCGCGACGGTGTGCAGTACCGGTGCCGTAGGATAGGGAGCGCCGGCGCTCCCCATCTCACGGTCAGCATCCCAGCCCCGGTGCGAGAGCGGGTAGCGCAGCTTGCCGGCGTCGTCGAGCACGACGTCGGCGCGCAAGTAGACCGGGGAAAAGTCAAGCACCTCGAAGAGCGGCAAGAGCCAGCGCTGGCGCACAGTGGAGACATCCATCGTGTGGATCTCGTCCCACACGGCATCCCAGCGCTCGACGAGCAGCTCCCAGGCGGCGGCGATGTCGGCTTCCAGCGCGGCGCGACTGGGGGGTGGGGCCGCAGACGGCCAAACGCCGCCGGGGCGAGCGAAGGATTCCGGCGTGAGCCCTGGCAGGCGGGCGTCGGCTTCGCGCACAGCCTCGATGAAAGCGGCGGAGATCAGTCCGCCGGAGGTGGTGATGTGGGTGGTCGATGGTGTCATGGAATCTCCCACTATGAGGAAGCCTCCGTCTCACCGAGCGTTTCTGATTTCACTTCTGTCACCAAAGCATCCACTGCTTACCAACCCGCAGCCGACGCGACATCGGCAACCGCGGTATCGACATCACCGGGCGCAGCGCGCAGCGGCACGTCGAACCGCAGGCAGCGGGTCCGCAGCTCCAGCCAGGGCATATCCAGCAGTTCCGCCGCTCGCGCCAGGCTGATGCTTCCCGCCAGGTAGTGGGCGAAGACCAGGCCATAGCGCGCCTGGACATCCTCCAATGCCTGGACCGCGGCTTCCGGCAATACGGCCTTTGGCTCACTCTCTGGTGGAGTGTCATCGCCCACTACGACGCCAAGCTGGTCAGCAGCTCTTCCGGCGTCATCACGGGGACGATGTCCGCAAGCCGCTCCCGCTGCTGCCGGTCACGGGTGATCAGGGTCGTTCCGTAACGCCGTGCCACGGCAGCATACACAGCGTCCGCACCGCGCAGGCGCGCCTGCGCGCCCAATTGGGCCGCCATATCGGCCAACGTGTCATCCAGCGGCACCCACACCTGCTGGGGCAACGCCCGGATGCCGGAGATCAGGTCAAGTGCCAGGGCGCTGTCATCCAGGGTGCGCGCAGTCGCCGCCGCTACTTCCACCAACAACAAGGTAGGCGAAAAGAGTCGCTGCCGGCTTTCCGCCAACCGCTGCAAGCACGCCTGGCTTTCCGCGCTTCCCGCCTCAGCAGGATTTAGGGCGTTGATATGGACGCTGGCGTCTACGGTAAACATTACCTCGCCCCACCCTAACGCCGAATGTCATCGAGTACGGCCTGGGTCGACGCGCTTTCGGGCCAGCGCTCGCGCACGGCAGCCGCGACCTGTGCGTAAGCGTCCCACCCGTGCGGCGTTCCCTGCTTGCCCACATCCAGGATCGCCTGCTCCACGGCTTCAGCATCCAGGGGCAGCAACACTGCCACGGGCTGTCCCTGGTAGGTGATGATATACTCTGCCCCTTCCTCACGAATCCGGCGCAGCACTTCGGTCGTTTGCTGGCGCAGTTCGCGCACGCCAATCATCGTCATCTCACACCTCCACTGTTACACAATTGTGTCTCTTATGTGTAACAGTATAGCACAAATCGGGTCTTCCAGACGTCAGGAAGTCCGTATCACTGACCACATTGGGCGGGCTGACCGCGCTAAACCTGGTCCACCAACCTGTCAGCGACATCATCCGCCTTCAGCGCCCTCAGCGATTCACCTATCCTGGGAACAACACCGTCACCGCCAGAAGGTCGTAACTCCCCGGCTCCAGGTCCGCGATGCCGGACAGCCACGCGGCAGGCTGGTCTCCCAGTTCCCCGCCCTGCGCCTGCTGCATACGCTGCCGCTCCGCCACCAACACCTGCCGCCGCGCCTCGACCGCGCCCGCCAGGAGCTTGTCCAACCCCTCCATCGCCAGCGCGTCGCTCAGCGCCTCCTGCACCTCGCCCAGTGTCCTTGTTTGGGCGTTCGGCGTGGCCTGCGCCAGCGCCACGGACTGCGTATGGTTCAGGGCCGTGGGCTCCACGCTGTAGACTGGCGCCGCCACAGGCAACAGCTCCTCCACAATCGACACCGGCTCGGTCGCCACCACGTAGCGCACCAGCAGGTGGAAAAGCGCCGTCACCTCTTCTACGTCCAGCGTCACCAGATAGGCGGAGCGCCCATAATGATCCGCCCTCCTGAACGCCTGCTGCTTCACCTCCTCGATCAGCCGCCGCACCAACGGGTGGCCCACGTCCAGCAGCGTCACGTCGGGGTCGTCCAACGCCCACGCCGGGTCGAAGGTCGCGCGCGGAATCTCGGCCCCGGGCCCAGCAGACTGGGCGGGCCCAGCAGACTG
>JAFGOJ010000001.1 GCA_016926575.1 Anaerolineae bacterium
ATCCTGAGCTTGTCGAAGGATGCTCGCGAAGGCTCCTTCGACAAGCTCAGGATGCCTTCGCTCGCATATTTGCGCTAAAGTGACATTGTCAAACTACTCACACACTTCCCTGACGCTTTTCAACGGATTCGGCCCGATCTTCTTGATGCGCTCGGTCATCTGGCGCGCGGCGTTGGCGAACGTGCCCCCCATTCCGCCGGACGTAAACACGATGTCCAGCCGCTCCCCACCGATGCCGATGTCGTCCAGCAGCTTCTTCGCGTACTCGATGCGCTTGACGGCGCGCTCGTTGCCGTGGACGTGGTGGCAGTTGCCGATCGGGCACGCCACCACGTAGACGCCGTCGGCGCCATGCTCGAAGGCCTGGAGGATGTAGCGCACATCCACCTTGCCGGTGCAAGGCAGCCGGATCAGCTTGACGTTCGCCGGGTACGTGAATCGCAAAGCTCCCGCCGTATCCGCAGACATGTAACCACAGTAGACGCAGGTGAAAGCGGTGATTTCGGGAACGAACTCCCCGGATCCATTGCCTGAGTTACTCATCACGGCCCCCTTCTACGACGATGTCCGCAGCCCCCACCGGTTCGGCGCTTTCCACACACCAGCTTCCCAGCGATTGAGCCAGAATCTGCTCGTCTCGATAAGACAACAGTTCGATGGCCTTGGCCGGGCACTCGCTGACGCACGTCCCGCAGCCCTGGCACAGCCCCGGTTCGATGTACGCCGCGCCCTTGATCTCGCCCACCCCCAGGTCCTCGTAACGTATCTTGGGGATCTCGAACGGGCAGGTGCGCACGCACGTCAGGCAGCCCACGCAGCGGGATTGGTCCACCACCGCGATCACGCCGCCGATGTACAGGCGGTCCTTGGAAAGGATCGTCAGCGCCCGCGCGGCGGTCGCCTGCGCGTTGACGATGGCATCCTCGATGAATTTGGGATAGTGCGCCATGCCGCAGATGAAAATCCCTTCCGATATGAAATCCATCGGGCGCATCTTGAGGTGTGCTTCCATGAAGAACCCTTCACTGGAAATCGGCACGTCCAGAATCTCCGCCAGCTGTTCCGTCCCAGGAGATGGCGTGATGGCCGTGCTCAGCGCCAGCAGGTCGGGATTGAGCGTGATCTCGCGCCCAAGCGACGGCTCCCACAGCTTCATCTCCAGCTTCCCATCCACTGTGTTCAGCTCGGGCATGTGACCTTCGTCGTAGCGCATGAAGATCACTCCACGGTTGCGCGCCTCGGTGTAGTAGGCCTCACGGAAGCCATAGGTGATGATGTCCTGATAGAGCACCACGATCTGGCAGTTCGAGTTGAGCATCTTGATGCGGATGGCGTTCTTCATCGTGTTCGTGCAGCAAACGCGGCTGCAATATTCGACCGAGCCGGGTTCCCGCACGCACTGGATGAAGACGACCTGCTTCAAGCCGGTAATCTCCTCAGGGCGATGGGCGATGATGTCTTCCAGGTCCTCGGACGTGACCACGCGCGGGTCACGGCCCAGCATATAGACGTCGCCCCGCCACTCCTTCCCGCCGGTTGCCACGATCGTCACGCCGTGGGCCACCTCGGTCTCCACCACGTCTTCTCCCGCGTGGTGCGTGCGCAGCACAGAGCGGAAGTCGCCCACGCGCCCCGCGTGCGAGACGAGATCCGTCTCCGTGAGCACGACGATGCGTTCGTCTCCGATGATGCGGTTGATCAGGTCGCGCAGCAACCGTTGCGGGTTATCTCCCTCGGCCACGTAGTAGACGTTGCGCAGGTTGCCACCCAGTTCCGAATCGCGTTCCACCAGCGTCACGTCGTAGCCAGCGTCGGCGATATTGAGCGCAGCGGTCATCCCCGCCACGCCGCCGCCGATAACCAGCGCCCTAGGCACCGGTTGAAGAGCCTGCTTGTACACCGGCTCGGCCTTCAGGACCCGGCCCAGCCCCATACGCACCAGCTCCTTAGCCTTGCGCGTCGCGCCGGCCGGGTCGTCAACGTGCGCCCACGCGCAGTGCTCGCGCACGTTGATCATTTCGAGCAGGTACGGATTCAGTCCGGCCTCGCGCACCGTGCGCTGGAAGAGCGGTTCGTGCGTGCGGTGGCTACACGCCGCCACCACCACCCGATTCAGTCCATGCGCCTCAATGCCCGCTTTGATGGCGTCCATGCCCTCCGGGAAGCAGCCGTACTCCACCGGTTCGACGTGCACCACGTTGGGCATTCCCGCTGCGAAGCGTGCCACCGCGTCCACATCGACCACTCCGTCCAACGTCGGCGTGCAGCGGCACAGGAACACGCCCACGCGCGGTTCCTCACCGCTCACGTCCCGCTCGGGCGGCATGTTGTTCGGCTTCCACATGAACGGGTATTCCCGGCTGGAAGGCAATTCCCCAATCCGGTCCCGAATCAGCCGCGTGGCATCCCCCACCGCTCCGGCGGCGTCCAGAATCGTCTCCGCGATCTCCTTCGGAGAGGCGAACGTGCCGCACACGTAGATGCCCGGCTTGCTGGTCGACAGGGGCGCGAACTTGTCCGTCTCGCAGAAGCCGTAGGGATTCAACTCGATGCCCAGTACCTTCGCCAGGTCGCTCGATCCGTTCGGCGGGTGCGCCCCCAGAGAGAGCACCACCATGCCGAAGCGTTCCTCCTGCATGTGCCCTTTCTCGTCAGGGTAAGAGAGAATCAAGTCCTGTGTTTCGGGGTCTTCCTTGACCGCCGAGATACGGCAGCGCGTGTATTCGATCTCGTACTGCTCTTTCGCCTGGTGGTAGTAGGCGTTGAATTCCTTGTTGAAGGCGCGCTCGTCCATCATGAAAATCTGGCACTGCACGTCCCCCAGGCGCTGCTTGGCAACCATCGCCTCTTTCGTCGCGTACATACAGCAGATGGAAGAGCAGAACGGGTATTTCTGGTCGCGCGAGCCGATGCACTGCAGCCAGGCGATCCGCTTGGGTGTCTCGCCGTCCGACGGGCGCATAACCACGCCCTCCGTCGGGCCGGAACGACTGGCCAGCCGTTCGTACTCCATCGAATGGATCACGTTGGGATAGCGCCCGTGCCCCAGCTCCCCGTACTCGTCGGGATTGGACAGTGAAAAGCCCAGTGAGAGGATCACCGCACCGACGTGCAGGTCCTGCTCGTATTCGCTCTCGTCGAGGTTGACCGCGCCGGTCGGGCAGACGTCCTCGCAGCGGCGGCATGTCTCACAGCGCGGCACCTTATCCACGACGTAGGTATTGGGCACCGCCCGCGGAGACATCTTGTAGATCGCCTTGCGCGGCTTGAGTTGCTCCTCGTAAACGCTGGGCAGGCTGACCGGGCACACCGCCGTGCAGATGCCGCAGTTGATGCACCGCTCGGCGTTCACGTAGGTGGGACGGCGGCGCACGGTGACCGTAAAATTGCCCGCCCGCCCCTTGATGTGAATCAGGTCGGAGTTGTTCAGAATCTCGATGTTGGGATGCAGGTTGAAATCCAACAGAGCCGGCGAGATGGTCGGCTTGGTGCAACCGTACCCGTGGTCGGCGGTTCCACGACACAGCACGCAGTCGTGAGTGGGGAACATATACCCCAACTGCGCCACGCGCCCGCCCAGCCAGGGATCCTTCTCCAACAAATACACTTTCAGGCCGACCTCGGCTGCGTCGACGGCCGCGCGCATTCCACCGACGCCGCCGCCCACAACCAGGATTGCTCCTACAGATGCTTGTTTCGTTTCCAAAGTCATCTAGCTTGTACTCCTCTTGTCATGACAAGTCGCCGCCCTACCCCTTGCGGGCGTAGTCGGGCAATAAGATCGGCGCAACCACGCCGGTATCGATTCCGTTTTCTTCCAGTTCCCGGTTCCACTGAGCCACGTGCTCCAGCGAGGGCGTGCCCCACGTCATTTGCTGCGCGTGCGCGGCCGCCGCGCGACCCGCGCGCCGGCCAAAGACGGTGATCTCGAGCAGGCTGTTGCCCATCAACCGGTTGTGGCCATGCACTCCGCCGCTCACCTCGCCGGCAATGAACAGGCCGGGCACATCCGTGGACGAATCGGCCCGCAAGCGGACGCCGCCGTTCTGGTAGTGCAATGTGGGGTAGACTAACATAGGCTCTTTGGCAATGTCGATGTCGAAGCGCCCGAACTGGCGCACCATCGCCGGCAGCGCCTTCTCGATCGTGCCCGGGCCGTGAATCAACTCGATCATCGGCGAGTCCAACCACACGCCGGGCTGTCCGGTGAGGGTTATTATACCATGGTTGCGCTCTTTACATTCACGGATCAGCGCTGCGGCCTCCACGTCCCGAGGCTCCAGCGGGTAGACAAACTGATCGCCGAACTTATTGACCGGCTGCGCACCCAGTCCGCGCACCTTTTCCGTCACCAGCAACCCCACAATCTGCTCCGGGAACGCCGCCCCCGTGGGATGGTACTGCATCGATTCCAGGTACCCCAGCGGCGCGCCTGCGCGGTAGGCCAACACCACCCCGTCGGCCGTCGCGCCATAGTGGTTGGTCGTGGGGAAGTCCTGATAGTGCAGCCGCCCCCCACCGCCCGTCGCCATCACGACCGCCTTGGCCTTGATGAAGTGGTAGGCCTCCGTCTCCAGGTTCATCACCACCGCGCCGATGACCTGGCCCTTGTCGTCCTTCACCAGCTCTACCGCCGGTGAGAACTCGATCACGGTGATGTCGTCCTCGCGGCTGCGCACCTCATCCCGCAGCGTGCGCATGATCTCCGCGCCCGAGTAGTCCCGCGCCGAGTGCATACGCTTGCGGCTGGTGCCGCCGCCGTGTTCCTCCATCATCGTGCCATCGGGCTCTTTGTCGAACATCATCCCCAGGTCTTCCAGCCACTTGATGACGAACGGCGCGTCGACGACCAGCGCCTCGACCAGCTCGGGGACGTTGGTGAAGTGCCCACCGCCGATGACGTCCAGGTAGTGAATGGGCGGGCTGTCCTGCGGCCGGTCGGCGGCCTGGATGCCGCCCTGGGCCATCATCGTGTTGGCATCGCCGAAGCGCAGCTTGGTCACCAACGTCACCTTGGCCCCCTGCTCCTGCGCCAACAGTGCCGCCGAGGCCCCCGCCCCACCCCCGCCGATGACCAGCACGTCGGTCTCGATGATCGGCGCGCTAACATCAAAGTCGGGGCCGATGTGCGGCCGCCCCTCGACCACCTGCGCCAGCTCGATCGGCATACGCTGCCCCTTACTGACGCCCAGGCGAACGGCGTGAAAGGTCTCATCTTTGTAATCGGGGTGAAACCCCTTCAGAATCGCCTCACGCTCGTCCAGCGTCATCGCCGTGAAGGTCTCCTTCAGCCGCCGCAAGCGGGTCGATTCGACCAAACGAATGGATTCTTGCATTTCAGGCGGATAACCGCTCATTCCCGTCCCCCCTATTTCGGCTCGATGTCGCGCGCCTTGTAGCGTTCCTTCAGCGCGTTCTCGTCGAGGCCTTTGAGTTCTTCCATCGTGGCATCGAACTGGCCGGCCCGAATCTCCTCCAGCCGCTCGGCCAGGTGCGCCGAACGCGGCGCCATGTACCGTCCATACAGTCGGCGAGCCAGGATAGCGATATTGTACTGTCCCTCTTCCGCCGGGCAACGCGCCGCGCACAGGCCGCACATAATGCAGTCGAACGACATGTCGGCCATCTTGGCGATGTCGCCCCGCATTCCCGCCGCCATGTACGAGCGCACGTCCAACTCCTGCGGACACGCCTTGGTGCAGGCCCCGCACCCCAGGCAGCGCAACAGCTCCGGATACAGGCTGAAGAGCTGTGTGGACGTCGCCTCCAGGTCCTCAAGGTGGTACGCAGCCCGCCGGGCGGGGAAGAACGGCAGTTGGGCCAGGTACATCCCCGGCTGCACCACCGTCTGGCACGCCAGACCGAAATAGAGCTTGGGGTCGCCCAGCACGCGGTAAGCCGTCCCGCACGCGCCACAGAAACCACCCCGGCAGCCCACACCACGAATCAACGTGTATCCCGCATACTCCATCGCCTTCATAATCGTCAGCGATTCAGGAACCATGTACTGCTTCCCCATGATGTAAATGGGGATCAGGTTGATGCGCTCCGACTGTTCTTCGGTCGTCATAACTCCTCCCATCACCCTACCGCTCCTCGCCGACGCTCGTCCACTCGTTCTCGGTGAAGGTGATCAACGGCAGCGGCTCCGTCACGTCCCGGCCAGGTTCATACTCGAAGACCGCCTGGGTCTGCTGCCCCACGGCGCGGAAAACGCGCGCCACCGGCAGGTCCGCCGGGCACGCGTCACTGCACACCCCGCAACCGATGCACGAAAGCACCATGTGATTCAACCGCGTCAAGTGAAAGAGCATCGTATCGGCCGGCAGGCGGTAGGCCCCCTTCCGACGCGCCCAGTTCATGAACTGAATCGGCTCGTGGTCGAAGATTGGGCTCTTGAAAAGACACGTCTTGCAATAGCAGATCGGGCACGTCGTCATGCAGTTGTGGCAACGGACGCAAGAAGCGAAAACTCCCTCGATCCCCTCCGCGTCCATCTGCTGGCGAATCTCGGCGAAGCGCGCGTCGCGCACCTTGGTGCGTGCCGCCACGACTTTGTCGACCACCTGAACACGCGTCCCGCTCCCCTCCGCCGCGCTCAACCCGAGCGCCTGCGCCATCTCGTCGGGCAGCGTGACCGGGATGCCCGCGGAGAGGTCCGCCCCGAAGAGTTCGAGCATCACGTCAGCGCCCACGGCGTGCGGCTTTTCGCACATCTCGCACGCGTCGCGGAACGTGAAGCCGTCCTGCGGGACCAAGTCGCCGGTCGCCATCGCCGCCATCAGCGCGGCCCGGTCGACGCCGCCGTTCGCCCGCAGTGCGTCGTAATCGGGCACACTGTACGTCCCCGTACAATCGATCACCACCGTCACCAGGTCATTCAGACTGGCCTGCTGCAACTTGACCAGCTCGACCAGCGCCCGCATCTCGCACGGTCGCAGCACCACCGCGATGCGCCCGCGCGGTTCGCGGATCGACACCGGACCCACCACCCGCGCCGCGTTCAGCCCCATCACCGGGGCCAGCGGATCGACCGCGTCCAGCGCCGCCGCGTCAGACACCAGCGCCGGCGTGACCGCCCCGGCGGGCGTCACCATCGGCGCCAACACCGCCTCCACCCCACCCCGCTCCAACAACTGCTTCAAGAAGCCACGCACCGCTGCAAGAACGTCGTTACCTTCAACTGGGATTACTGTCTTCATAAATCTCCCTCAAGTTTTGGCGAATTAGAAATTGCGAATTGCGAGTTGCCAAACGTAGCCCACGCTTCCTAATTCGCAATTCCTGATTCCTTAATTCGCAACTCGCTACACTGCCCACTCTTGCCGCATCGGGTTGGGACCCTTGGCCTTGAGCGCCTCGGTCATTTGCGTCACCGTATCGGCGAACCGCTGCCCTTCGGAGGCGGAAATCCAGCGCAGCCAGACCCGCTCCTCATCCAATCCAGCCTGCTTGAGAATCTCTTTCAGCGCGACGATGCGCCGCCGCGCCTTGTAGTTGCCGGACTGGTAGTGACAGTCGCCGGGATGGCACCCGCCGATCAACACCCCGTCGGCCCCGTCCAACAGCGCCTTGAGCACGTAGGTCGGATCGACCGACCCCGAGCACATCAAGCGGATGATGCGCACGTTGGGCGGGTACTGGATGCGGGACGTGCCGGCCAGGTCAGCCCCGGTATACGTGCACCAGTTGCACAGAAAAGCGACGATCTTGGGCTCGAATTGCTCGTCTGTCATACAATCTCTCCTTATTTTAGCCACGAATTGACACGAATGAACACTAATGCCCTTATTCGTGAGAATTCGTGTTGATTCGTAGCAGATTTCTCCCCTTTTTCTTGAAACAACACTCACTCGACCAGTGCATCCACCTGCGCCATGACTTGCTCCGCCGTGAAATGTTGCAGGCGGATGGCCTTGGAGGGGCACGTCACCGCGCACGCGCCGCATCCCTTGCACAAAATTGCGTTGACGCGCGATACGCCCCACAACTCGTCCATGCCGGCCGCGCCGAAGGGACACACACTCACACACATCCCGCACCCGGCGCACAGCTCCGGGTCGACCAGCGCCGTCTCCGACCCCACCGGCACCGTGCCGCGCAGCAACGGGATCAGCGCCGACGAGGCCGCCGCCTTCGCCTGGGCCACCGTGTCGGGGATGTCCTTCGGCCCCTGGCAGCACCCGGCCAGGAAGACCCCGTCCATCGCCGTGTCGACCGGCCCCAGCTTGGGATGCGCTTCGAGGAAGAAACCGTCCCCCGAACGCGGCAGCTTGAGCAGCGCCGAAATCGCGTCCGCGCCCGGCCGTGGTTCCATCCCCACCGCCAGCACCACCAGGTCCGTCTCCAACTCGACCGTACGCCGCAGGAGCGTATCCTCGAACCGCAGCGCCACGCCCGTGCCGCGCCGGTAGACCTCGGAGACGTTGCCCCGACGGTAGCGCACGCCAGAGCGGCGCGCCTCGTCGAAGGCCTCCTCGCCCCGCTTGCCAAACGTGCGCACATCTATATAGAAGACGTTCACCTCGCTGTCGGGCAGCGCCTCGCGCACCAGTTGGGCCTGCTTGGCACACACCTGGCAGCAGACACGCGAGCAGTACGCGTTGCCCAACTGCACGTCGCGCGACCCCACGCACTTGATGAACGCCACACGCTTCGGCGTCTTCCCATCGACCTCCAGGTTCCCCGCCACCAGCCGGCGCTCCATCTCCATCGTCGTGATCACCTGCGGGTAGACCCCGTAGCCGAACTCGGGCTTGCGATGCGGGTCGAAGAGCTCGTACCCGGTCGCCACGATGATCGCCCCTACGTCCAGGCTGTACAGTTTCGGATCGAGGTCGTGGAGCTCCAACTCACCGCTCTTCAAGCCCTCGACCTGCACCTTGAAATTCCCCACGTACCCTTCGACCTCGACCACCTGGGCGTTCAAAAACACCGTCATATTCGGATGACCCACGACGCGCGCCACAAGGTCGTCCATCCACTCCGCCACCGGTTCCAGGTCAGGGAACGTGCGGTGCAGCATCGCCGCCCGGCCACCCAGGTGGTCCGCCTGCTCCACGATGAACGTCGGGAACCCCGCCTCGGCCACATCCAGCGCCGCAATCATACCGGCCACCCCGCCGCCGATCACCACCGCGCCGGGGATCACAGACGCCTGGCGCTCTTCCAACGGCTCCAGTTGGGCCGCCTTCGCCACCGCCGAGGCAACCAGCGCCTTGGCCTTGCTCGTCGCGGCCGCGCCGTCGTGGTGCACCCACGAGCACTGCTCGCGGATGTTCGCCATCTCCGTGCGGTAGGGATTGACGCCGCCGTCGTGTGCCGCGCCGCGGAAGGTCGGTTCGTGCATGCGCGGCGAACAGGACGCCACCACCACCCGGTTCAGCCCTTGGGCCTGGGCGTCCTCTTTAATCAACGTCTGCCCCGGCTCGGAACACATATACGTGTAGTTCCGCGCCACCACCACCCCCGGTAGGCGCGAGGCGTACTCCGTCACCGCCTCCACGTCCACCGTCGCGGCGATGTTCGTGCCGCAGTGACAAATATACACACCAATGCGCGGTTTTTCCATACCTTCAACCTTTAG
>JAFGOJ010000458.1 GCA_016926575.1 Anaerolineae bacterium
GCCCCTTCGACTTCGCTCAGGGCAAGCTCTGCGGGCGGCTCGCAATGACCCGGCTGAGCAATTACCATTTACGGCCAGAAGTCGGGCTCCGATTGAAAGATGTAAACGTCCGTCGTCGGCTGCTCGCCCGAGGAATCGGTGAGCCCAAAGGCCACCTGGCTCCCATTCGCGGCCCAAATGGGACCCCAACCCGATGCAAAGTAGAGCGGCGCTTCTCCCGGCCCGGTGACGTACCATATCCCCGACGATTGCGCGCCTTCGTCCATCACCTGGAAGAAAAGAGGCCACCCGTCGGCTGTGAGGGACCAGGCCGGGTGGTGGCAGACCCACTCCTCGGTACCGGGGATGAACCCGGCCTCCGAACCGTCCGGACGGATCAACGCCAGGCCTCCGGCATGGCCTGGCATCGCCATCCAGGCATCGTCGGGGCTCCAGGCCGGGCAGGGATGCGCGTAGGCCTGGTCGAACACCATCTGGGGGTTGGAGCCGTCGGCGCCCATCACCCACACTTCTTTGGGGGTTTCCCAGGTCGTTTGATGTACGTAGGAAAGGCGCTGCCCATCGGAGGACCAAGACACGCAGGAATTCATCCCAGAAGTGTCGAAAGTCACCTGGGTCAGATCGCTACCGTCGGGCCGTGCCGTGAAAATGTTCATATCCGACGATGAGCGCATAATCGGAAAGGCAAACTGCTGGCCGTCGGGCGACCACTGGGGCGTGGAGTAGTAGGTATCGCCGCCCCAACATGACGGGTTCGAGCCATCCGTATCGGCCGTGCAGACCTCGGTGGAGAACTGGTCCCGGTTGTACTGCAAGTAGGCCATCCCGTCACCGGTGGGGTTGTAGGAGAGCCCCCCTGCATCGAAAGGCAGCGTCATCGTTGCAATTGTCCCAGAGTCGGCGTTGTAGAACGTATTGTGGTAACCGTCGGCGGTATCGTCGTAGTAGATCACGCCGAAATCGGAGCCGCTGGGCGACCAGCCCCAGTAGGAAGAGAAACCGGTGTAGGAGAAGGAGACGAGATTGCCCACTGCCGGCAAGAGCACGTCCAGCCCCGATCCGGTGGCCATGCCCCAACGGAACTGCTCCTCGGGCGACATCGGTTCTGCTGCGCTGGGCGCTTGCCCAGGCAGCACCGTTGTCTGGTGGTCAGCCGTCACCGTCATCACGGTCGATTCTGCGATGACATCCACCAGCCCTTCGACGGTCGAGACGACCGTGCGCCCCTCCTCGTCGACGCGGACGCTGAAGCGTGTGCCGCGCACCGCCGCCGCCGCGCCGGGTGTTTCGACCTCGAACGTCTGCCCCGGTTCCAGCCCTTCGACGTCGAGCCAGATCTGCCCCTCGTCCATCTCCAGCCGCAGTACGTCCGGTTCCGGTTGACCGAAGGTGAAGATCGTGTTCGGCGCTACGCGCACCAGAGCTGCGTCGACCGCCACACGCGCCGTCGACGCCTCCTGGGCCCACACCTCGCCGCCCTGGTAGACGGTCATATCGACCGCGGCGGGTTCCCACCCGCCGTCGGGCAACGGGTGCGCCTCGACCGCGTTGATCACGTCGACCAGCGTGGCCTGGGGGCCATCAGGGATCGCGGCCGGTGCGGGTTCGGTCTCGCCTGACAACGGCGCCGTCGTTGCCCCGCCCCCCCCGCTCGTGGAGGGCGGTGCAGTCGTTGCCTCGCCGCTGCCCCCACATCCGGCCAACACGGCTACAAAACTTACCAATACAATCAACCACCACATTTTGCGCATAGTTCCTCCTCAATCTTTTTGTTGATCGTCTGTAACTGCTCAGCTACGCTTCGAAGTTGCCCTTCCCCGTCCGCGAAGGGGGGAAAGCAGGGGTGTCGAGAGCGGCTTCGTCGCTCTCGACACCCCCGTTTTTCCTCTTTTCGGGCCGAGATCACTGCTCAGGCGCACAGCCTGAGCAATTACGATCGTCTTTACACACCCCCAACAAGCGCACGACCTCAAGCGCCTCCGCCTTCCCGCGCGCCTCGAAGGGCGGCACGCTCTCGTCGACCAGCACGTGCTCGCGCACCTGGGCATAGACACGGTCGCTGAGCAAGATCGTAACCGTCTCCGGCACCTGCCCGCCGGGAGGACGGGGCAGTTCCATCACCGCTTTGCAGTGCGACTCGATGCGCGCCGCCGTGTTGACAGGGTCGCCGATGACGGCGTACTTTACGCGCCGCCCCCGACCCACCACCGCGTCGACCACCGGCCCACAGTGAACGCCGATGCCCATGCCGAACGGTCGACAGTCGCGCAAGGGCCACGCCTCCTGCAACGTTTCCGTCGCCAGGGCCATGTCCACCGCTGCCTTGACCGCCTGGCGGGCATACTCGGGATCGGGCTCCGGCACGCCGAAAAGAATCATCAACCCGTCTCCTACAATATCGTAGATGACACCGCCTTCAGCGCAGACCGCTTCAGACATCGTATCGATGTACGTGGTGAGAAAGCACACCATCTCTGCGATACGCCCTTCGCGCATCAGGGTCTCGGTGGCGCTGGTAAAGCCACGGATGTCGGCGAAGAGGATCGCGGCCTCCTTCTGCGGGCGCTCCGCCTCCAGCAGCCGATCCCACCGCTCCATCACCGCCTCCAGCCGCTCTTCCGACATCATGCCGGCGAAGCGCTGGCGCAGGTGACGCTTCTCGTGCTCGACGAAGACCCATCGCTCGCCCAGCGCCGCCCCGCCGACGGCCACCGCCGCTGCCACCGGAGCCGCCATGGGCAAGATGAAGTCGGCCCGGATGAAGAACAGTTGCCCCGCGATCAGGTACGCTGCCGCGTACCCCGATAGGATCAACAACGCGCGGGCCGGTTCGTTGAGGTTGAGCACCGCCAACGCCACCAGCCCTGCCACCGCCACCAGGGTGATAGATAGCCAGGCCGGTGGGCGGCGCAGCCAATCGCCCGCCAGAAGCGTGTCGATGACATTGGCGTGAATTTCTACACCGGCGATGCCCTCATCGCCCGAATCCTGCCGCGTGGAAAACGGCGCGAAGTGGCGGTCCTGCTCCAAGAGCGTCGTGTAGCCCACCAGGACGATGGCATCCTCGAACAGCCTGGCGTCTCCGGCAGACAGCGCGCCCTCCAATACGTCGACCATCGAAACCGTGCGGAACGTCCGTTCCGGACCACGAAAGTTAATCGGCAGAGCGCTATCTGGCTGCAAGTCGCGCGCGTCGACCCGAACCGGCGCGCCGTTGTACAGCGTCGCCAGCACCAGGGAGAACGTGGGATGGTTCTGCCCTTCCCAAGAATACACAGGAACCAGCCGCCGTATGCTGCCATCGTCATCGAGGGGCAAATCGACCAGCCCGCTGCCTGCGGCCGCTAGATCGAGGGATGCAATCGGTGGGCTCAACGTGGTCAGTTCGTAGGTGAAATAACCGGTGTGTTCCAAGTGGGACACGAGCACCACGTTTCCCGCCGCTGCAATCGCCTCGGACAGCCTCACGTCGTTGGCTTCGTTGCACGGGTCGGGCACGTCGAACATGACGTCTATGCCGATCAACCGCGGGTTCAGCGCGTCGATCTTCTCCACCAGCTCCGCCCAGCGAGAACGGGGCCACATGCGGATGTTTTCGCCCCGCAAATCCCCCAGCGATTGGGCCGAGGACTCATCCAGCGCTACGATGATGATGGGGAACCGGGGGGCCTCCTGTCCACGCAGTGTGAACCGCGCGTCGACCGACCACAGTTCCGCCCGAGCCGCCCAGCCGGGCTGCCACCACTGGAGCAGCAGCAGAGCCAGAAGGATCGCCCCCGGCAGGGTCCAGCGCAGGGGACGCCTGCGGAATGCAGCGCGCAACGTTTCTGAAGCTACGATGATCTGCCTCCTACTATTCCGAAAATAGCCGACGTTATTGCTCCCGCCGGGTCCGTGACCTGGCGGTGGCGCGGGTCGTGGACCCGCGCCGAGCGGACGCCACGCTGAAAGCGCGACCTATGTGCCGCCTGCTGTTGCGAAATTTGCCCACGAATCTGTGTGTTCTTGCAAAGAAGGGCTGAGCTCGTGTTACCCAGCCCAGCCCTTCGACGATCAACCACGCCCCACCATCAAGTGCGGCGCAGACTTACCAGTCGCTCAACGCGGCCACGCCGGGCAGCGTCTTCCCTTCCAACAGCTCCAAACTCGCGCCACCACCGGTGGAGACGTGGGTAAACTGGTCCATCAAGCCACTCTGCCGCACGGCAGCGACCGAGTCTCCCCCGCCAACGATGGTGGTCGCATCGAGGCCGGCCAGCAGCTTGGCGACGGCGAGGGTACCCTTGGCGAAGGCCGGCATCTCGAAGACGCCCAGCGGCCCGTTCCACACCACCGTCCGCGCCCCGCCCAGAGCCGACTCGAAGGTCTTGAGCGTGTTCGGACCGATGTCCAGCACCCGCCAGCCGGCGGGCACCTGATCCGGCGCAACCACCCGCATGTGGGCATCGTTCTCGAAAGCGTCGGCGATGACCGCGTCGACGGGCAGCACCAGGCGGCTCTTGCCCTGCTCCAACAGCGCTGCAGCCGTGGCGACGGCATCCTCTTCGACCAGGGAGTCCCCCATCTCGAAGCCCATAGCCTTGAAGAACGTATTCGCCATCCCGCCGCCGATGAGGAGGCGGTCGCAGCGCTCCAGCAACTGCTCGATGACGCCGATCTTGTCGGAGATCTTCGCGCCGCCCATGATGGCGACGAAGGGCCGCTCGGGATCGTCCACTGCCTGCCCCAGGAACGAGAGCTCCTGTTCCATCAGGAACCCGGCCACGGCCGCGCCGCCCCGCTCGCGCACCGCGCGGGCGATCCCCTCGGTCGAAGCGTGAGCGCGGTGGGCCGTGCCGAAGGCGTCGTTGACGTACAGGTCGCCCAGAGCCGCCAACTGCGCGGCAAAGTCCGGGTCGTTGGCCTTCTCCTCGTCGTGGAAGCGGGTGTTCTCCAGCAGCACCACGTCGCCGCGTTCGAGCGAGCGGCAGACCGCCTGCACCTGCGGGCCGATGCAGTCGTCCAGTTTCTGCACCTGACGCCCCAGCAGTTTGCTCAGGCGCGCGGCAACCGGGTCCATCCGCAGGTCGAAGGACGACTTCCCTTTAGGCCGCCCCAGGTGTGACATCAAGATGACCGCCGCACCGTTGTCGAGCAGGTAGCGAATCGTCGGCAGGGCGGCCTGGATGCGCGTGTCGTCGACGACCACGCCGTGTTCGAGCGGCACGTTGAAATCCACTCGCACCAGGACGCGCTTGCCTGCAACGTTCACGTCACGAACGGTTTGTTTGCTCATTAAAGCCCCTTATCGACCATCAACTTCGCCAGATCGGCAACGCGGGTCGAGTAGCCCCACTCGTTGTCGTACCAGGCGACAACCTTGACCATGTGGTCACCTATCATCTGGGTCAACGCGGCATCGACAATGGACGAGCGGCTGTCACCCTTGTAATCCATCGAAACCAGCGGTTCCTCGGAGAAGCCCAGGATGCCCTTCATGCGCCACTCGGAGGCGGCCTTCAGCGCATCGTTGACCTGATCGCGGGTGGCGGGCGTCTTCAGTGTGACGACGAAGTCGACGATGGAGACGGTGGGGGTGGGCACGCGCAGGGCATAGCCGTCAAACTTGCCCTTCAGCTCGGGGATGACCAGAGCCAGGGCCTTGGCCGCGCCGGTGGTGGTGGGGATGATGTTCAACGCCGCAGCGCGGGCGCGGCGGAGGTCCTTGTGCGGCAGGTCCAGGATGCGCTGGTCGTTGGTGTAGGAGTGGATGGTGGTCATCAAGCCCTGCTCGATGCCGAACGCGTCGTGGATCGCCTTCGCCGGCGGGGCAAGGCAGTTGGTGGTGCAGGAAGCGTTGGAGACGATGTGGTGTTTCGACGAATCGTACCAGTCGTCGTTCACCCCCAACACAATCGTCAGGTCCATGCTGTCGGACGGCTTGCCCGGTGCGGTGATGATGACCTTCTTCGCGCCGGCCTGGATGTGTGCGGCGGCCTTCGCGCCGTCGGTGAAGACGCCCGTGGACTCGATCACGATCTCGACCCCCAACTCCCCCCAAGGGATGGCGGCCGGGTCGCGCTCGGCGAAGACGCGTATCTCTTCGCCATCGAGGACCAGCGCGTTTTGCTTGACCTCGACCTCACCGTCGAACTTGCCGTAGTTGGAGTCGTACTTGTACAAGTGAGCCAGAGTTTCGGTGGCATACAGGTCGTTGACCGCCACGACGTCCAGTTCGTCGCCGTAGGCATCGGTCAAGATTTTGAGAACCTGGCGGCCAATCCGGCCAAAGCCATTGATGCCAATTCGTGTCGTCATTTGTCACACTCCTTTGATATGAAATTAGGTTTCTGCCTAGAAAATAGCCTATGGGCAATTACGCTCGTTCTTGTTCCAACAGCCTGATCAGTGCGTGCGCCAATTTCTTGCCGTCGTGCCGCCACGGATGGAGCGGGTCGACCAGATCGAGCGCGTGGAGCACGTAGCCCGCACGCGCGGGGTCGGGTTTCACCATCTCGACATCTGGCGGCAGCCTGCCGGCGCGGTCGAAGTTCGCATTGGCCAGCACAATGGGGAACAGTTCCCCTCCCACATGCCGTTCCAACGCGGCCACGTGATCGCCGACCGCGTAGCCGTCGGTCTCGCCCTTCTGAGTCGCCACGTTGCAGACGTAGACCCGCACGGCCCGGCTGGCGGCTATCGCGCGGGCGATCTCGCGCACGAGCAGGTTGGGCAGCACGCTGGTGTACAGTGACCCCGGCCCGGCCACGATCAAGTCCGCGTCCAGAATCGCCCGCACCGCCCCGGGATAGGCGCGCACGTCATCCGGCTCCAGCATCACGCGCTCGATGCTGCCCGCCGCGTGGGTGATGTGCGATTCCCCCGCCACCCGGCTGACACCGACGGACTCCGCCCGCAGGTCCCCCACCAAAGTGACGCTTTCCAGGGTGCTGGGGAGCACCTGCCCCTGAATTGCCAGCACCTTACTCGATTCCACCACGGCCCGCTCGAAGGAGCCGGTGACGTCGGCCATGGCGGTGATGAAGAGATTGCCCACCGTGTGGCCGTCCACTCCGGCGCTCTCCGACGTAGCGGGAAAGCGGTATTGGAACAACTGAGTTGTTAAGGCTTCATCGTCGGCCAGAGCCGCGATGCAGTTGCGAAAGTCCCCCGGCGGCAGGACGCCCAGCGCCCGCCGCAGCCGTCCCGAGCTACCGCCGTCGTCGGCCACGGTGACGATGGCGGTGATGTTGGACGTGTGCGCCTTCAAGCCACGCAGCAGCGTGGCCAGACCGTGCCCCCCACCGATGGCCACCACCTTCGGGCCGCGTTCCCGCTGCCGGTGGCGGTAGAGCACGTCGATGACCGAGGCATCTCCACGCGCAAACGGGGCCAACAGCACTCGATTCACACCGACCAGGCCAGCAACGATTGCCGCGCCCCCCACGGCGAGAACCAACACCGCCCCCCATCCAGGCACAACGCCCGGCCAGCCCACCGCGCGCGCAGCCAGCAGGCTCAGCCCCAATCCCGCCACTGCGCCCCCAACCGCAATCAACACCAGCCAGCGTTTGATGCCCAGGCCGGGCCGAAACCACGTATAGGCGCGCATCCTGTCCCAAGCCCGCATTCAATTGCTCCGTGTCCGAACAGTCAGTGCACAAAAATCGGTAACTGCTCAGCTTACGCTTCGCAGTTGCCTTTCTCGCCGCGAAAAGGGGGAGCGGGGGTTTTGCGGGCGGC
>JAFGOJ010000459.1 GCA_016926575.1 Anaerolineae bacterium
CGCCAGATTGCTGTACTCCTTCAGGTATTGCTTCGTCCCGAAGTGGCAGCGGGTGTCGGCCCGGAAATACGCTACCGGCACCACCGCTACCCGCACCTGTTCCTCGTCGGTGACGCCCGCCATAGCCCCGCACAGGGGGAAGCCCCATCCCGCGTCATCGATCCGCAGAAGTGCGAGATCAGGGGGAACGAAGCTCTGGTAGTCCTCGTCGATCAGCTTCCGCTTTCATCGACTATTCCCTTGAAAACGTGGGTTTCATCTTCACCACCTCGCGATCGTACGTGAGAAAGCCATTGACCTCCAATTCCACGTCCGTCGTCTGGGTGTAGACCGCACCGGACAGCCCGCGCTCGATCCAGGGCGCGAGCTGCGCCTCCAGCAGCTCGGCGTAGGCCGCGCCCAGTGCTTCTTTCGAATCGAACGTCTTGTAGCCGAACGCCGCATCCGGGTTCCAGACGTGCCCGTCGAGTTTGAGGGTGTACCCGCCGAACTCGGAGAGGATCACCCCCCGCCGTGCATCGGGGTCTTCCGGGGCCAGCGCCTTGAAGTAGACGTGAATGCTCCGGAAGTCCCCGCCGCCCTGATCGAACCAGCCCGAGGCGTGGTCGACGGGGCGCGTGGGATCGTACGCCTGTAACCACTGCGCTACCTCGTTCGCGTCGAACTGGCCCCAGCCCTCATTGAACGGCACCCACATTCCAATGCAGGCGAAGGTGTGCAGGTGGTCGACCATCTCGCGCAACTCGCGCCAGTAATCGTCGCGGGCGGCTTGGTCACCGCGCCCGGCCCGCCAGTAGGCCCGGTCATCGCGCCGGGTGAGTTTGGCGAACATGATCGCCAGGAACGACAGCAGCGCGCCCACGGGCTTGCCGCCGTTGGGCATATCCTGCCACACGATCATCCCCAGCCGGTCGCAGTCGTAGTAGAAGCGTGCTGGCTCCACCTTGACGTGCTTGCGCAGCATGTTGCAGCCCAAGCGTTTGGTGAATTCGACGTCGTAGCGCATCGCTGCTGCGCTGGGTGGCGTGTAAAGCCCGTCGGGCCAACACCCCTGGTCGAGCGGGCCGTAGTGGAAGAGCGGCGCGCCGTTCAGACACAGCCGCAGCCGCCCCTGCCCGTCCGGCTCCATGCTAAACGAGCGCATGCCGAAGTAGCTCTCCACGGCGTCGACGACCTGCCCCGCCTGCCGCACTGTCACCTGCAGATCGTATAGGTGCGGGTCGTCCGGACTCCACAGGCGAGGGTCAGGGATCGGAATGTGGAGTGTGCACCCCGCCGGGCCGGATGCGGCTCCAACTTGAACACCGCCATCCAGCGCAGTGACCTCCACCTGCGCGCCGGGCGGGTCCCCGGCGAGCGCCACCGCCACGTCAAGCCCTCCCGCACCGATGTCGGGGGTCAGCTTCAACCTGTCGATGTACGTCTGCGGCACCGGCTCCAACCACACCGTCTGCCAGATGCCGGAGACGGCCGTGTACCAGATGCCTTTCGGATGGAGCACCTGCTTGCCGCGCTGCTGCCAGTGCCGGTCGCTGGGATCCCACACCGCGACGACGAGCTCGTTCGCCTCGCCTCGCAGGACGTGCTCCGTGACGTCGAAGTAGAAGGGCAGGTACCCACCGCGATGCTCGCCCACCTCATGCCCGTTGACCCACACGACGCACTCCCAGTCGACCGCGCCGAAGTGGAGCAGCAGCCGTTGGCCGGCCCAATCGTCGGGGATGGTGAACGTGCGCCGGTACCAGAGTCGCTCGCTGGGCAGCAAGGCCCGTTTGACGCCGCTCAGGGCGGATTCGATCGGGAAAGGGACCAGGATGTCGCCTTCGAATGCGGGCGTGTGGCTCTCTTTCGGCGTCACGCCGTAGTCCCATAGACCGTTCAGATTCTGCCACTGCACGCGCCGCATCTGCGGGCGCGGGTACTCGGGCCACACGCTCTCCGGCGTCACGTCCCGCGCCCAGCGGGTCATGATGTGGCCGGGAACGGGCCGCCAGGTCACGTGGCCCTCCGATCTGTGACGAATGCCAGGGGGATCAGAGCCACCAGCGTGGCCAGGCCCGCCACCTGGAAGAGGAGTGGGGTGGGGATGAACCCGGGTTGCCCATTGATGACGGTGGGGATACCGAACGCACTCGACAGCCAGCCGCCGATCAACGGGCCGGGCACCATCGTAAACGCTACGGTGAAGAGGATGAAGTACCCGGCAAATTGGCCGCGTTTGTCGGCCGGGAAGAGGTCCTTCGTCCACGCGCCGGTGCTGACCATCCAGGCCGACATCGCCGCCAGCCACAGGATGCCGGTGAGGGCCAAGAGCAACGTGGTGTGCATGAGCGAGAAGAGGATCAGCCCGACCATCTTGAGCACTACCGCACCGACAGCCAGCCGCTTCCGTCCGATCCGGTCGGCCAGTATGCCGAACGGGTAAGCCAGCAGGATGCCGCCGACGAGGATGCAGACGAAGATGATCAGCGAGGCATCCAGCGTGGGCAGTTCGAGGTAGTGGTTGAGGTAGATGATCAGGTAGGGGAAGAAGATCTGCTCGGCGATGCCGTAGAGCATCAGGGCCGTAAGGAGCAGGAAGTAGTCCCGGTTCGCCCGTATATTCTCGACGTGGAACGTGTCGGCGAGCTGCCGCCAGTAGGAGGAGGTGGGGCGTGTCTCGTCGGGTACTTCGCGCACCAACAGCCCGCCCACCAGCCCCAGCCCGAAGACCAGCCCGCCGATGAGATAGAAGAAGGTGAAGTACCCCCAGGTGTCGATGAGTATGCCCGAGACGCCGTAGACGATCAGGATCGCCACCCAGGTGAGGATCTGCATCCCGCCGACGACCCGCCCGCGGTTGTCGAGCGTGGTCACGTCGGTGGCATAGGCGTTCAGGGCCGCATCGTTGGCGGTCGACCCGAAGAAGGTCATGACCACGTCGAACAGGATAGCGATGCCGACCGCCACCCCAACCGGCTCCAGGTACGCTGCGGAGGGAAAGGCCGCGGTGAAGACGCCCCAGGCGAGGTAGCCCAGCAGGATGAAGGGTTTTCGCTTCCCCCAACGGGAGCGGGTGCGATCGGAGAGGGCGCCCATGAGGATGGTGGTGACCGTGGCGGCTATGGCACTGGCTGCCACCATCCACGAGATCGGGCGCGGGTTAGGGGTGATGGTATCGTACATAAAGGTGTTGAAATACTGGTTCTCCACCCCCCAAGCCAGTTGTCCGGCGAAGCCGAGCAGGATCAAGGCCAACCAGATCCGCGCGTCCAGCTTCGAAGGAGAAGAACGTGGGTGTGTGTCGTTCATATAATGACCTCCGAGATGGTTAGTTTTTCGCGTCGACGTAGACCGTCATGTGCGATTCGCCCCGGTTGGCCCATAGGAAATACGGGATGAAGATCAGCGGTTCGCCGCCGACCGTCTGCCCGCGCACCAGGGTGACGCCGCCGAAGTGATCTGTACTGAACTCGGCCTGCAGCGTGGTGGGGTCGAGCCGGACGGCAAAGAGATCGACGTCCGGGTTGTCGATGCTTTCGAGGCAGTAGACGAGCGGCCCGCGCGTGATGGCGACCTGTCCGCGCGTGGCCTTGACCCGTGGCGACGTGGCGCGCGCTCGGATAGGCATCTCGAAATCGAGCGCGACGACATCGCCGGGGGACCAGGTGCGGGTCACCGGCACGTAGATGCTGGCGTGTGGGCTGTAGCCAGAGGCGGTCTGCACGCCGGGCGATGGCGGGCGGTCGACGGCCACCGGCGCGCCGTTCACCCGCAGGTCGACCGTGCTGCACCAGCTCGGAATGCGCAGGTGGATGGTGAAAGGCGCGGGCGCGGCCAGGTCGAGGGTCAGTTCCACCGTCCCATCCCACGGCAAGCGCGACGCCATCGCCAGCCTCCCATCCGCTGCCCGACCTACCTGGCTGCCGACATATTGGTGCACCCACACGTCGGCCCCGTCGAACGAATAGATGAACCGTCCCAGGTCCGCCCACACCCGCGAGACGTTCGAGGGGCAGCACGGACACTTGAACCACGCCACGCGTGTCAGCCCGCCGTGGGAGGCGAGGGGGTTGTTGTAGAGGTAGGAGGCGCCATCCTGCCCGATGCCCACCGCGGCGGCGTTGTAGAGCTGCCATTCGAACAGGTCGGCGTAGCGCGCCTGGCGCGTGATGCGTGTCATCTCCCAGGCCCAGAGCATGCTGCCCAGGGCGGCGCACGTCTCGGCGTAGGCGACCACGGGATCGAGTTCATCGTCGCGGCCGAAGCCCTCGATGTTGGGCAGCGAACCGATCCCGCCGGTGACGTACATACGACGCGTCACCATGCGCTCCCACGCCGCCGCGAGGGGTTCGAGCAGTGTTGGGTCGCCGGTGTGCTGGGCGAGCATGGCGATGGCGGTCTCAAGGTAGGCGAAGCGCACCGCGTGGCCGACCGGCACCACCTGTTGGCGGACGGGGCGGTGCTGCTGGAAGTACTTTCCCGTGCCCGCGTTCAAAAAGAACCGCACCCCGCCCCAGGGTGGCTTGGGCGAGGTGTTATCTGGAGGGAGTTGGAACATCCGGGCGTGTTCGGGATGGGTTGCGACGTACGCCGCGCGGCGCCGGCGCACCGATGTGTCGCGTTGCCCCACGCTTTGGTTCTGGCGTAGGATGTGGAAGAAGAAGCCGGGGATGCGGCCGCGCTGCTCGACGAAGTGCTCGGCCAGGTCGAGGTAGCGTGGGTGGCCGGTGGCACGGTACAGCCGGATCAGGGCGATCTCGACCTCCTCGTGGCCGGGGGTGCCCTCTGGGCCGGCGCCGGCGAACGTCTGCACCAGCAGATCGGCGGCCTTGATGGCGATCTCCAGCAGCGCGCGCTTGCCGGTGGCCTCGAAGTGAGAGACCCCGGCCTCGATCAGGTGGCCGTGGCAGTACAACTCGTGCTCGATCTGCAGGTTGGTCCAGCGCGTTTCGGGAAAGAGGCATTGGTTGTAGGTATAGAGGTAGCCATCGCCGGCTTGGGCGCGCCCGATCAGGGCGATGAAGTCGTCCATCAGGGCCTTGAGGCGCTCCGACGGGTGGGAGGCGTAGATCCGCGCGGCGGCGTCGAGCCACTTGAAGGCATCGGAATCGGCGAAGAAGTACCCCTCGCGGAAGCCTTCTTTGCCGTCGGCCACCAGGCGAAAGTTCTCGATGCAGCCGGTGCGTTCGAGTTGCTCCCACTGGTGGTAGATGGCCGTCTCGGCGTTGACGCGCAGGCGCGGGTTCCAGAACGCATCATCGATGCGGGCCTGATCGGAAGGTGCGATAAACAAGGATGACGATTCCATCTTTGGCTCCTTGTAGGTCTATCTTGCTCGATATGTCATCTGCACGGCTCCGTCAAGGGAAACCGGAGCGGGATTCCGAGTTGGGCGCTTTCACTCCCAGACGCCGCCAGGCGCGTGTTGGGATCGAAGACGATGACCTCGTAGGTGAAGTTCTGGGAGACGCTATTGATGCGCACGTTGTTGACGTGCACCGTGTAGGCCGTATCCGCTGCCGGTGGGACGCCAAACGTGGCGCTGGGTTCCCAGACCAGGGTGTTCTCGCCGTATCCATTGAACACCGGCTGTACGGCCACCGGCACAC
>JAFGOJ010000080.1 GCA_016926575.1 Anaerolineae bacterium
CCCCTTCCGCAAAAGGCCCGTCTTGTGTAAATCGCCAAGGCGAGTATACTGCTCCTGGTCTACACTAGGAGGGAGTATTCGATGAGGCAGATTTTCTATCCAAAAAGCGTCGTCGTGATCGGTGTCTCGGAACGTTCGAACAACCTGGCGCGTAACATCGTCGGCAACCTGCGTGCCTTCAAATACCAGGGCCAGGTGTACGCCGTCGGCCAACGCGAGGGAGAGGTCTACGACACGCCCATTGTCGAGTCGCTGTACCAGGTGCCGGACGATCTGGACCTGGCCGTGATCCTCACGCCTGCGGCGGTGGTGCCCGGCCTGGTGGACGCCTGCGGGCAGAAGGGCATCCGGCGCGTGATCATCGAGTCGGGTGGGTTCAGTGAGTTCTCTGCGACAGGCCGCGGGCTGGAGGCGCAGGTGCTGGAGGCCGCGCGGAAGTGGGACATTCGCTTCGTCGGCCCGAACTGCATCAGCGCGATGAACCTGGAGGCCGGGGTGTGCCTGCCCTTCGCCACCATTTCCCCGGTGACGGTGCGCTTCGGCCCGGCCTCGGTGGTCGCTCAAAGCGGCGGCGTCTCCATCACCTACTTGGACCGCCTCTCCATGGCCGGCGTGGGGGTCAACAAGGTGGTCAGCATTGGCAACAAGACCGATCTGGACGAGGTGGACTACCTGGCGTATTTGCTGGACGATCCGGGCACGCAGATTGTCTGCCTTTACCTGGAGTCGATCGAGCGCGGGCGGGAGCTGTTCGAGCTGGCCCGCCGCGCCGGCAAACCCGTCATCGTCCACAAGGCCAACCGGGGGCACGCCAGCCAGACCATCGCCCAATCGCACACAGCGGCACTGGCGGCCGATGACCGCATCGTGGGCGCGGCGCTGGCCCAGGCGGGAGCGATCCGCGCCGAGAGTTTCCGCGACGCGGTGGCAGCGGCGCAGGGCATGGCGCTCCCGCCGGTGAAGGGGAACAACCTGGTCATCATCTCCCGCTCGGGTGGGCACGCCGTCATCGCCGCCGATATGGCGGAGCAGTACGGCTTTCGGCTACAGCCTATCCCGGAATCGTTTGCCCGGTCGGTGCAGGCGCTCTTCAGCGCCGACGTGATCGCTCCGACCAACCCGCTCGATCTGGGCACGATTTTCGACTTCGACATCTACGCGCAAATCGTGGCCGAATGCCTGCGCGAGCTCGCACCCGACGCGGTGCTGCTGATCAACACCCATAGCGTGGTCGAAGCGGAGGGTGCGCGCCGCTTGACCGAACGGGTGGAGCGCATCGTGCGCGAGTCGAAGCGGCCGGTGGCGTTCTGCGCCTACGCGCAGGGCGAAGCGGCACAAGAATTGCAGCGCGACGTGAGCATCCCTATCTTCGAAGAGATCGAAGACGCGCTGCGCGGGCTGGCCGCGTCTCGCGATTGGCACCGCTGGCAGGCGCAGCGCGCCGGCGCGACGCCCCATCCGCTCGGCTCGCCGCTGCCGGAGGTGACGAAGCTGCTGGCCCAACCGGGCCTGCTGACCACCGACCGGGCGCTGGCGCTGTGCCGTGCGTACGCGATGTCCGTTGTGCCGGGCGCGGTGGTGAGCGACCCCGACGCGGCCGTCGCCGCGGCGGAACGGTTGGGCGGCGCGGTGGCGCTCAAGGTGCTTTCTCCCGAGATCGCACACAAGTCGGACGTGGGCGGGGTGGCGCTGAACCTGAGCGACGCGGCAGCGGTGCGCCTGAAGGCCGAGCGCCTGCTGGCGCTCGCGCCGGGGGCGGCGGTGCTGGTGCAGCGCATGGTCGAGGGCGGCGTCGAGGTCATCCTGGGCGGCAAGCGGGACCCCAGCTTCGGGCCGGTGGTGATGTTCGGGCTGGGCGGGGTGATGGTGGAGACCTTCGCCGACGTGACGTTTCGCCTGGCGCCCATCGACCGGGCCGATGCCGAGGCCATGGTCGACGCGGTGCGCGGCAGCGCGTTGTTGAAGGGCGTGCGCGGCGTGCCCCCGGCAGACCGCGAGGCGCTGGTGCGGGCGCTGCTGACCGTCTCCCGAATGATGGCGGAGAATCCGCAGATTGCCGAGCTGGACATCAACCCGCTGCTGGTGTTGGAACAGGGCGCGGTGGCGGTCGACGCGCGGGTGGTGGTGGGCTAGGGCTTGAAGTAGACCATGCCCACGCCCATACGTTCCAGCGCGTCTTCGGCGTAGGCGGTGACGGCCGCGCTGGGGTCGTCGAGCGCGGCGATGAGTGCGGGGATGGCCTCCTGCGGCTGGATGACGGACAGGGCGCGGGCGGCGCCGATGCGCGTGGCCGCGTCGCCGTGTTCGAGCGCGGCGATGAGCGCGGGCGCGGCGGTCGGCCCGAACTGGGAGAGCGCGTCGGCGGCCAGCCGCGCCACGTAGGCGGAGGGGTCGGCCAGGCGGGCCACCAGGGGCGCGACGGCCTGGGCGGGCCGGAGCTGGGCCAGTCCCACCACCGCGCAGGCGCGCACGTCGGGGTCGGCGTCCTCCAGCGCGGCGAGCAGGGCGGGCAGCGCTTCCGGCGTCCCCAGCGCGGCCAACGTCCGCACGGCCCACCAGCGCCGGTCTCGCTCCCGCGAATCCAGCAAGTCCTTCAGGTCTGCCAGGGCCGCGTTGCCTCCAGCGGCTATAGCGAGCGCGGCAGCTTCGGCCGCGTCGTCGTCGCCGGCGGCGATGGCGACGCTCAACTGATCGAGTGGGTTGTCCATAATCCATACCTCTTGCGGCGGGTGTTCGCCGCCGGCAACTGCTCAGGCTGTGCGCCTGGCAGTTACCCGTCCGGCGCGTCGAAGGGAGATGATGGGGGGGGTGCGGGCGGCTTCGCCGCCCGCAAAACCCCCACTTCCCCTTTTTGCGGCAGGAAAGGCAACTGCGAAGCGTAAGCTGAGCAGTTACCGCTGCCGATGATTTCTCTAAAGCGGGCCAGGCTGGGCGGCGTGGGGAAGTGGAACAGGTGGGTGGGGCAGCGGCAATCGGACGCGCCGAAACCGGGTGCGGGTTGGGATGCGCCCGGCAGTCGGGCGACGGCGGTGGCCCAGGCACACTCGCGCGGTTGCTCGTCCTCGACCGTCCAGACGGCGAGCGGTTGGCAGGCAGCGCGCAGGTAGTCGATGTGCCAGTGGAGGGGTTTGGGGTGGCGCAGGTGGCGGGCCAGGCGCGCCGACAGCCCGCCGGGTCCGCGGGCGCTGCCGACGTAGACATACACCCCGGCCGGGAAGTCGAAGCGCCCCAGCTTTCCCACCGTCAGTGGGAGAGGGTGGGAAAGCGAGAGGAGCAGGGCGTAGGTTCCGGGTTCAGAACTCAGGCTGAGACCCGGCGCTGCCACAGTATCCCCGCTGCCCAAGCTGCCGCGCTGCCCGCCACCATCAACGCCAGCCCGATCAGATCGAGAGAGCGGACGGCGTGCGCGCTGTCGATGCCGTAGATGAGCGGGCCTTCGTAGGTATCGGGGAGGGCCAGCACCAACAGGCTGGTGACGAGTGTCAAGAATGCCAGCGCCGACAAGAGCAAGACGCGCCAATCGGTCATTGGTTATTCGGCGGGCGGCGGGACCGGCAGGGCGTCCTCCGACGTGGCGGCCCATTTGTCCCCTTCTTCGATGAGCATCACGGGGATGTCGTCGCGGATGGGGTATTTGCGGCCGCAATCCGGCTCCTGGCAGACCAGCCAGCAGTCGTGGACCAGCTTCAGCCGGCCGGGGTCGTCTCCGGGTTTGCGCGTTTCGCCACTGACGCAGTACGGGCAACGCAGGATGTCGAGCAATTCAGAGTTTATCATAGGTTCACCTTAGCGATCGATGGATAGCGCCGTCCTGGCGCTCGCGTCTTACTATAACACATATTGAGCGGGCGGGCAATTTGCTTTCCCACCTGGGCGGTGATAGAATCTACTTCGAAAATAAAGTCGTTCCTGTGGTAGTAGGCGCGCGGTCCAATCGCGCGTCTACCACCACCAGACACTGTGCTCCCACCGGGTTTGTGACCCGGCGGTGGCGCGGGCGTCACGCTGAAAGCGTGACCTGCATGTTCGGCGCCGATGCTGGAAGGTTTTGTCGAGGTGAAGGAATAATGAAAGCATTTGTGACAGGCGCGACCGGGTGTGTCGGTGCCAACGTGGTGGCGGCGCTCGTGGAAAAGGGGTACGCGGTGCGCGCGATGCGCCGGGAATCTTCGCGCCTCGATGCGTTGGAGGGCCTGGCGGTCGAGTTGGTCACCGGCGACCTGATGGACCGGGCGTCCCTCGAACGGGCGATGGATGGATGCGCGTGGGTGTTCCACGTGGCGGCCATATCCGACTATTGGCGCACGCCGACGGAGCGCATCTACCACGTCAACGTGACGGGCACGCGCCACGTGTTGGCGGCTGCTGCTGCGGTGGGGGTCGAGCGGCTGGTCTACACCAGCTCCGTCGGCGCGTTGGGGGTGCCGGAGAACGGGCGGTGGCTGACGGAAGCGGATACGTTCAACCTTCCCGAGGGGCGTTTTCCATACGGTCACTCTAAGCATCTGGCGGAAGAGGCGGTGCGGGCGGCGGTCGCGGCGGGTTTGGATGCGGTGGTTGTCAATCCGGCGGTGGCGATTGGCCCACGGGACGTGCATTGGATCGGCGGGAGCCTGCTGCGTGAGGCGCAGCGGGGCGGAACGTGGTTCGCGCCGCCCGGCGGGACGTGTTGGGCGTCGGCGGTGGCCATTGGTCGGGGGCATGTGTTGGCGGCGGAACGGGGGCGCACCGGCGAGCGCTATATCTTGGGCGGAGATAACCTCACGCACCGCCGCGCGTTCGAGATTGTCGTGCAGATCGTCGGCGGGAGAGCGCCCAGGGTGGTCTTGCCCGGCTTCTTGACCAGTCTGGTCGAAACGGGCCTGCGTGGATTGCAGCGCATCCCTGGCCTGGCGCTGCCTTTCTCGGGCGAACAGGTGTGGCTCGGCGCGCGTGAGATTTACTGCGACAGCACGAAAGCGGTGCGGGACGTGGGATACGAGCTGGTTTCTTTCGAGGACGCGGTCGAGGAGGCGTATCGCTGGTACCGTGAGCGGGGATGGATGGCGTAACGCTGTTTGGAGAGATACCAGTTGTCTGTTATAATGTAGTGCTTGATATATCAGGGCGGCGGGGAGAGCGCCTTATCGCGGCGCAGGTCTAGGGGGTGCTGTGGACGATCAGTTTTCCATTCCCGTTTCGCAGGTCAAGATACTGGTAGTGGACGATGATCCGGCGATGTTGGAAGCGCTGGTGCGCTCGTTTGGATTGAGCGGCTATCAGGTCGAAGGTGTCTTGACCGGCGAGGAAGCCTTAGAGAAGCTGGATACCGAGCCTTTTCACTTGATGTTGATCGATCTGCACCTTTCCGGCGTGCAGGGGCTGGACGTACTGTGCCAGGGTCGTCGGATGCAGCCCCGGCTCCTGGCGATCGTGTTGACCGCCCACGCTGATCTGGAGAATGCGATCGAGGCAATCCGCGCCGGTGCGGTCGATTATCTCCTCAAGCCGTGCCGGTTGCGGGATATCGAGGCCGCGATTACGCGTGTCTTGCGTGTCTGGCAGGCGGATATGCGCCGCCAGCACCTGCTGGACGTCATCGCTGGCGCATTGGAAGAGCTCAGGAAAGAAGAAGCGTGGGGAGAGGGGAGCGATGGGAAACCGGAGCGATTTGTGCGCTGCCGGGCGCTGACGCTCGACCGCGAGAAACGCCTGGTCATCGTCGATAGCGACGAAGATCAGCCCAACGCCCCGGTCGAGTTGACGGTCAATGAGATGAACGTGCTGGCGCAGCTCATGGAGCACCCGGATACGATGTATACCTGTCAAGACCTGGCTAAGTTGGCATTAAATGAAGAGATGGACGACTTGGATGCCCGGGCCATCATCCGCCCCCACATTTCGCGTTTGCGCAATAAAATCGAAGCCAATCCGAGGCGCCCGCTCTTCATCGTCACAGTCAGAGGGAAGGGGTATATGTTCCCATTGGTCGTAGCCAAGGCCGAAAGAAAGAAGAGGAGATAGCTCTTCCGAGAGCGATGGCGCAGTGGGCGAGCGCGGAGGGATGTGGCTCTACTTGAACCGGCAGGCCGATGGCCTGGGCCGGTACGTACTGGAGCAGGCGCTCCAGGCGGCGGCCGGGTGGGTGCCGACGATCGTTGGGATGGGGGTGCGCGCGCTGCTCTACCGGGCCATGCTGCGGATGGAGGGTTGGGCGGCCATCGAATCGGGCGTGCGCTTGCGTTTCGCCAGCCGCATCCGGCTGGGCCACGGTGCTTACCTCGACCAGGGCGTGTACATTCACGCCTGCCCCGACGGCGTCACCATCGGTCCGGGCACGCTGGTGATGCATGGCGCGATTCTGCACGTCTACAATTTCCGCAACCTGCCGCACGCCGGCATCCACATTGGGCGCGACAGCCTGGTCGGCGAGTACACCGTCATCCGTGGGCAGGGCGGCGTGACCCTCGGCGACCGCGTCTACACCTCCCCTTTCGTCCAGATCGTGGCGGTCGACCACGTCTTCGACGACCCGCAGCGGCCCTTCGTGGAGCAGGGCATCACGGCGCGGGGCATCGTCATCGAAGACGACGTGTGGATCGGCTCTGGCGCGGTCATCACCGACGGCGTGCGCGTGGGGCGCGGGGCGGTGGTGGCCGCCGGCGCGGTCGTGACCGCCGACGTCTCGCCCCATACCGTCGTCGGCGGGGTCCCCGCGCGGGTGATTCGCAAGATCGATGGCAGCACGAGCGTAGCGAAAGGCGAGATTTACTTCCATCGCGAAACTTGATCTTGACTCTATTGAAAAAAGCCATCAACCACAAAGAGCACAAAGGACACAAAGAAAAAGAGTAGGCGTTGCGCGAGATTGCCCGAAAACCAGCATGAAGAACAAGCGAATCTTACGGGGCACTACTGCAAGTTGAAAGGAAGGGTACGATGAGCCTGAGAAATGAAAGCGACTCCGTTATTCTGTCCGTTGTCATTCCCGCGTACAACGAGGAAGACGGCATCGCCGAGATCGTGGCGCGGGTGTTGGCGGTGCGGCCGGCGCTGGCCGAGGCGGGCGTCGCCGATTTGGAGCTGATCGTGGTGGATGACGGTTCTTCCGACCGCACGGCCGAGATCGTCGCGGGGTGTGAGGGGGCGCGGCTGGTGCGTCACCCGGCCAACCGGGGCTACGGGGCGGCGCTCAAGACCGGCTTCAATGCCGCCGGCGGGAGCCTGCTCGCCTTCCTCGACGCCGACGGGACCTACCCGCCCGAGTATTTTCCGGCCCTGTGCCGCGAGGTGCTGGGCGGAGGCGATCTGGTCGTCGGTTCGCGGCGTTCCGGCGCGGCGAGCGAGATGCCCTTCGTGCGGCGCGTGGGCAACCTGCTCTGGTCGAACCTGGTGACGCTGCTGAGCAACCAGCGCGTGATCGACCCGGCCAGCGGGATGCGCGTCTTTCGCCGCGAGGCATTGGAGCGGCTGTACCCGCTGCCCGACGGGCTCAACTTCACGCCGGTGATGAGCACCCGCGCCGTCCACGAGGGCGTGCGGCTGGTCGAGGTGCCCATTCCCTACAAAGAACGGGTGGGGCGCTCCAAGCTCAGCGTGGTCGAAGACGGGATGCGCTTTCTGCGCACGATCATCTGGACTGCGTTGAGCTACAATCCGGTGCGCCTGCTGGGCGGCGTGGGGAGCGGGCTGTTCGGCATGGCCACGTTGATTGCGCTGGTGCTGGCGGGGATGCGTGTGGCGGGGATCACCGAGCTGGGCCCGTGGGGCGTCGCCAGCGCGTTCACCGCCGTCGTGCTGGGCATCGCCGGGGTGTCCGTCTTTGCCCTGGGCGTGACGTTCAACTACCTGGTCGCGCTGTTCCACAAACGGCCCGTACGGCAGGGGCTCTTCGGGCGGCCGTTGTTCAAGACCCCGCTGGAACGCCACTTTGGGTGGATGGGGCTGCTCAGTGTGGGGGTCGGGCTGGTGTTGGGCGTGGCGGGCCTGGCCTTGGGACTGGGCGGGTGGACCGTCGAGCGGTTGTGGCTCTACTTCCTGGCCGGGACGATGCTGATCCTGGTGGGCGTTCAGTTGGTCGTGTTTTGGGTGATCGTTCAGGTATTGGATGAACTCAGCCTGCGCGAGACGAAGGCGCAGTTGGACATGGCGTGCGAATGGATGAACGAAGCGCAGTAACGGCGAACCGGGGTGCGCGGACCCGGCAGCGGGTGGAAGCGCCGGTGTTCCCCAGTGCCGACGACGTACTGCGCGCGGGGCCGGTCGAGCGGCCGGCGGGCGCGGTGGACGTCCTGTTCGTCAACCCGCCCGCGCCGGACCGGGCGATCTGGATTCGCAGCCAGCACCGGGTGGGGCGGCGCTCGCGGGAGGGGATGATCTGGCCGCAGGTGGACCTGGCGCAGATGGCGGCGCTCTTCCCCGACCTGCGCGTCGACGTCATTGATGCCGTCTCGCAGCGGATGACGTGGGCGGCGTTCGAGCGGCTACTGCGCGAGCGCCAGCCGCGCTTCTACGTCACCCAGGTCACCGCGCCCACGCTGCAGAACGATATGTATGGCGTGTTCCTGGCCAAGAGCCTGGGCGCGCGCACCATCGCCTTCGGCACGCACGTCACGCCGATGCCGCGCGCGACGATGGCGGCGTACCCCGCGCTCGATTTCGTGCTGCGCGGCGAACCCGAGTTGACGCTGCGGGAACTGGTCGATACGCTGCGCCCGGCGACTCAGGAAGGGGTGGATGACCCGGCGCGGTGGTGGCCGGGCGTGGACGCGCCCTTCCGAGAGCGATTGACGCGCCTGTTCACCGAATCCGACCCGGATTGGCACCCCGCCTGGCTAACCCCGCGCCCTGCAATTCGCAATTCGCAATTCGCAATTCCTCATTCGCAATTCGCAACGTGCAAGGGCCTCGTCTGGCGCGACGGTGAGGAGATCGTCGTCAATCCCGACCGGCCGTTGATCCGCAATCTGGACGACCTACCGCTGCCGCGTCACGACCTGCTGCCGCTCGAAACGTACCGCGCGCCGCTGGTGGGTGGGCCGTATTCGTTCGCCGTCACCAGCCGGGGCTGCCCGGCGGGGTGTCGCTTCTGCATCAAGCACGTCTCCTACGGGCGCTCGGTGCGCTTCCGCTCGCCGGAGAACGTGCTGGACGAGCTGGAGCTGCTGGCGGGCCTGGGCGTGCGGGCGGTCAACCTGTACGCCGACCTCTTCACCGTCAACCGGGAGCACGTGATGGGCATCTGCGAGGGCATCCTGGCGCGCGGGCTCAGGCTGCGCTGGTCGTGCAACAGCCGGGTCGATTTCGTCGATGAAGAGATGCTGCGTGCGATGGCGCGCTCGGGCTGCTGGATCATCTCCTGGGGCATCGAGTCGGGGGACGACGATATGCTGCGGCGTATGAACAAGGGCATCACCACCGCACAGGTGGCGCAGGCGCTGCGCTGGTCGAAGGAGGCCGGGATCAAGAACTGGGGCTACTTCATCATCGGCTTGCCGGGGGAGACGGAGGCGAGCATCCGCCGCACGATCGACTTTTCCAAGCGGCTGCCACTGGACCTGGTGCTGTTCCACATTGCTGCGCCGCATCCGGGCACGCCTTTCTTC
>JAFGOJ010000460.1 GCA_016926575.1 Anaerolineae bacterium
CCTGCACCCCGCCGGGGAAACCTGCGGTTTCCCCGGACCCCTTCCGCAAATGGGCCTGGGTCAACGCCTAAGGCGGCCTTCACCCTCCCGCAGGTTCCAAACCTGCGGGAGGGTCGGCGTTTTCGTCCATCGGTTGTGAACAAAGCGATCATGCCTGCTGCTTCTTCACGCCCTTGGGCAACAGCAAGATCAGCGGAAGGCCCAGGAGTGAGCTGAGCCCGCTGATAATGAATGCGACGCGCATACCGTGCCGGTCTGCCAGTACCCCCAGCAGCACCACGATGCCCGAGCGTATCAAAAAATTGATCGACTGGTAGACCCCCGTCGCCAGGGCGCGATTTTCTGGGAAGTGCTCTTGCACCATGGCCATAAACACAGGCGTGATGGACAGCGAGAAGAAGCCCAAAATGAGCAGAAGCGGCAGTTGCAGCCAGATCGTATCTGCCCGGTAGATGAAAAGGAAGATGGCGACAGACGTCACCCCCATCGCCACGAAAAGGATGATCCGACGGCCCAGCCGGTCGCTGAGCGTGCCGCCCAACAGCGCGCCGAAGACGCCGGCGGCCTGATAGACCGACAGCGAAGCTCCGGCCAGCCACAGGCTCGATCCCTGCTCGGAAAGCAAGATGGGCAAGTAGGTGGCCAACGAGGCGTTGATGAAGTCGCGCACCACAATGATCAACATGAGCGGGAGCATGAAGACGCCGATGCTGCGCGTCAGGCTGCGCCATTCGATGGGCTCCGGGTCCTTGCGCTTGATGTCGGACACGTTGCGCAGTTGGTAGTATAGCAGAACGGACGTGATCGGGCCAGCAATCATCAACCAGGGCGTGCCTCTAAGTCCTATCAACTGGACTGCGGTGACGACTGTCAGAGGTCCCAACGTGCGGCCCAACTCGCCGCCCACCATCCACCACCCCATCCCGCGGCCCAGCTTCTTACCCGACAAGTGGCCGATGACCGCCGGCCCGGCCGCGTGGATGCTGGCCGAGCTGATGCCCGCCACCAACAGCATCATCGCCATCACCGCGTAGCTCGGTGCGACGCCAAGCAGGCTCATCGCCACGGCGGTGACCGTCGGGGCCATGATGAAGAACGGCCGCAGACTGACCCGGTCGGCAATGTGGCCCAGGATCGGCTGGAAGAGCGACGGCCACTGCATGAACACCGTCAGCAACCCGGCCTGCGCGGTGCTCATCGACAGATTTTGGATGAACGTGGGCAGCAGCGGGTTCAGGAACCCGGTAAACGTGTCGTGAACCGCGTGGCCGGCGCTGATGGTAAGCACACCGGCGGTGTGAAAGTGATTCTCCGCATCGACCTCAGCCTGAGCTGCTATGGCCGCTTGCGTATCGGTGATGGTTGAAGCTGATTGATCTTCACTCATAAGGAATCAACATCCCCCTGGTTATATGGCTCTACGCAGTAGGGCAGGTTTCCATACCTGCCCGGCGGGTAAGAAACCCGCCGCCCTCGTCTAATAAACCTTGCAGCAGGGCGCGGCATGCCGCGCCCCTAGGCCCCTGCACCCCGCCGGGGAAACCTGCGGTTTCCTTCCGGTTTCCCGGACCCCTATGGTTTCACCGCACAGCGCTGCTTCCGCGCCACGCCGCGGAAGCACTCCAGGCCCAGGCCCGCCAACATCACCAGTGCGCCGCTCAGATACGGCAGGAACAGATTGGCATCGAGTGTGTAGCCCGCCCAAATCGGGCCGACGATCTGCCCCAGGCTCATGAACGCGTTGTTCAACCCCATCGCCGTGCCCTGGCCCTGCTCGGTGCGCTTCGAGATCAGCGCGGTCACCACCGGCCGCAGCAAGGAGTTCGCCATCACGAAAAAGCACGCCGTCAACAGCACAGTCACGAACGTCGTCGCCGGCAGCATGATCAGAAAGCCCACCGCGCTGGCAGCCAGCGCCACGCGAATCAGCCGCGTCTCGCCCCACTTGCGCGTCAAGGGATCGGTCAGCCCGGCCTGCACGACCGTCGACCCCACGCCGATGGCGGCCATAATCGTGCCCACCGGCCCCGGCCCATATCCGTACCGCTGCAACGCGTACAGCCCAAAAACGCTCCAAAAACAGTTCAGGCCAAAGCTGATGAGAAAGGAAAGGAACAGCAGATACCCAACCGGCCCGCGCAGCGCGCGCCACATCGCAGGGAAATCCGGCCCGCTCAGCCAACTGCCGCCCGGCGTGCGCACGCGTCGTTCCGGCGGCAGCGACTCGGGCAGAAACAGCAGCGCGAATCCCAACAGCACCACGCACATCCCCGAAGCGAAATAGAAGGGGAACGTCGCGCTGACCGCCGACAGCCAGCCCCCCAACGCCGGCCCCAGCATAATGCCCGCGTACTGCGCCGCCGAAATCAACCCCATCCCGCCGCTGCGCTCTTCCTCCGACGTGGTATCGCCGATGTAGGCCATCGCCGTCGGGAACGTGGCCGACGCCAGCACGCCCGCCAATATCCGCACCAGATACATCATCCACAAGTGAGTCACCAGGCCATAGAGCAAAAGCGTCAACGCGCAGCCCACCAGCCCGAAGATGATCACCGGCTTGCGCCCGATCCGGTCGGAGATGTTGCCCCACACCGGCGAGGTGAACAACTGCGCCACTGCGAAAGTAGCCGTGAGCAGTCCCAGATCGCGCCCGCTGGCCCCCATCGACTCCAGATAGGAGGGCAGGATGGGGATCACGATCCCAAATGCCACCATGACGATGGCGATGGTCGCCAGGATGATGATGGTGCTGCGGTTGAGGGCACGCATCGTATCGAATCAATCCTCGTTGGGCAGTCTTTCCACCCGGCACAAGGCCGAGCGCAGCGGCGGGCAGCCCAGCACCGGGTCGGCGTGCTCGTGGTCGGTGAGCAAGTTGACGTTGGCCTCGCTCCAGCCGTGCACCAGGCCGGCCACGTCGGGGCAAATCGTGTCGGTCACCCAGGCCTTCAGCGTGACGTCCCCGCGCGGGCTCTCCACGCGCACCCGGTCGCCGTCGGCGACGCCCACCCCTCGCGCCGTGGCCGGGTTGAGCTCGACGACGGGTTCCGGCTCCCGCCGGCGCAGGCTGGGCAAGTTGCGGTGGCGCGAGTGCGTGTAGGCAGCGACCTTGTGCCCGGCGTTGAGAATCAGTGGGTAGTCCCGCGCCAGTTCCGGCGCGCCCTGCGGGCTCTCACACGGCGCGCAGTAGCGCGGCAGCGGATCGTACCCGTGGGCGGCCAGGACGTGGGAATAGAGCTCGACCTTGCCGGTGGGCGTGCGGAAGCCGCGCTCCCGGTACGTGTGGTAACGCACCGGCTCCCCCACGTAGACGCCGGCCGGGTTGTCTTCCAGATCGCGCGCGGTCAACCCCAGCGGCTCCAATTGAGCGTCGATTGACTGTTCGACGGTCTCCCAAGGGAAATAGTCGCCATAGCCCATGCGGTGGGCCAGAGTGCGCCAGAACCACCAGTCGGAGCGGCGCTGGCCGGGGTCTTTGACCCGTTTGGACAGCATCGCGTAGCCGGTCGGGCGGTCCGGGCCGAAGAAACCGGAGCGGATGACGAGCTGCGTCTGCTCAAAAGGGTCCGCCATCGGCAAGACGAGGTCGGCCAGCCGGGCCGTCTCGGTCATATACAGATCGAGCACCACGAAGAAGTCGAGCGCTTCCAGAGCGTCACGCATCGCGGCGGTGTTGGGCCAGGTCAGCATCATGTTGCCGCCCCCGGCGATCATCGCGCGCACCGGGTAGGGTTCGTGCTCCAGAATGGCGCTCACCAACGCGTCACCTGGCACGAAATCGGCCATGTCGACCATCAGTGGGTGGCGGTCGGTGCCCAGCGGCTTCAGGCCCGCCGGCAGCGCGCTCTTCAACATCATGTCGGCCAGTTTGGGCGAAGCGGATAGCAAGTGCCCGCCGGGGACGTCCAGGTTGCCGGTGAGGGCACGCAGCATCAGCACGGCGCGGATCGCGTCGCTGCCGTTGGAGTGGTGCTCCAGCGCGTTGCCCACGTCCAGGAACGCCGGGCCGGACGTGGCGTACAGCCGGGCCGCCGCGCGAATGTCGGCCGCCGGGACGCCCGTCGTCGCCGCGACGGATTCGGGAGCGTAGGGTTCGGCGCGCCGGGCCAGTGCGTCGAAGCCGCTCGTCCACTCGGCCACAAAGTCGGCGTCGACCAGTTCCTCGAAAATGATGGTGTGGATGAAGCCCAACGCCAGGGCCGCGTCGGTGCCCGGGCGCGGCGCGAGGTGGATGTCGGCCATCTCCGCCGGGCGGGTGCGACGCGGGTCGACGACGATCAGCTTGGCCCCGCGCCGGCGCGCCTCGAGCATTCCGGGCCAGATCGTGGGCAGGTGGCTGGTGACCGGGTTGGAGCCCCACAGCAAGAAACAGTTGGTGCGCGCGCCGTCGATGCCGTAGTAAACCGCGGGCGTGCCGTAGGTCAACCGCTCGGCGATGGCGATGGGCACCGCGCACATATGCTCGTTGCGGACAAAGTTGGGCGTGCCGTAGAGATTCATGAAGCGGCGCACCCAGCCGTCTTTGATGAACTGGAGCAGCGCGCGGCCCTGGTAGACCGCCAGCGCCTGCGCGCCGTGGTCGGCTTTCAACGTGGTCAGTTTGGCCGCGATGGTATCGAGCGCCTCATCCCAGGAGATCTCGCGCCAGCCGTGCCCGTCGCGGCGCAGGGGGACGGAAAGCCGCTGCGGGTCGTTGGTCATCTCCAGCGCCGCGCGCGCCTGCACGCACAAGCGCCCGCGGTTGACCGGGTACTCGCGCGTGCCCGTGACGTCGACGACGCGCCCGTCCTCGACAGTCACGTCGATGCCACAGTTGCTCCCGCCACACATTCCGCAGACGGACTTGATCACGGTCATCATCTACTTCTTACGTAACTGCTCTGGTAACCTTCCCGGAAGCTACAGAAGCTTCCGGGAAGGTTGTGAACATCGGTGTCCAATGTTATGTTATACACGTCGACCGGTCGTCACGAACTCGATGATCTGGTCCCGATCGAGGCCATCCAGCCCAAGGTCGGCCAGCGTCAGGCCATCGGCGCGGTAATCGTAGCCGGTGAACACGGCCAGAATCTCGGTCATCGCCGTCATCACCGGGGTCTTGATCCCCACCACCGCCGCCAGTTCTTCCATCGGCAGGAAGGAGTAGCAGATGTCTTCGACCAGCAGTCGCTCGACCTCGCTGATGTGATTCCACTTCTGCGCGTGCGGGTCGGTGGGTGCGCCGTGCTGTTCGTACAGGCTGTCGCCTTCCAGTTCGTAGATCTCCCCGCAGTCCGCGGGCCAGGTATCGGTCTGGCAGTCGTAGGCCGCGGCCACTGCCATGCGCTCCACGTCGTGGGCGTCGGTGAGTTTGGAGCCACACAGCGAGACCTCGCCGTAGAAGTGGAAGATTTGCGCGCGTTCGAAGAAGAAGGCGGCTTTGGGGATGGTGATTTGCGCGTGGACGCCGGGGTTGCCCGGACGGAAATTCAACTCCAGCACGTTCTTGCACAGCCGCGTCTGGGGGTAGACCTGGCGCACGCGGGCAATGGCCGCGTCGTTCCCGGCGGCGGGCCAGGCCGAGATGTAGAGCGCGCGCTTGTAGTTGCCAATGTCGACCGAAGCGGGGCCGATCTTGGCGCTCAGGTAGGGCATGATACACATCTCGGCGAAGACGTACCGGTCGAACGCGCCACTCATTTCCAACACATCCCGGTGACGCAGCGTGGCCCAGTAGCCGGTCGTCACCACCACAACCTGCCCTTCGTTGAAATGCGGGGCTAATTGCTCCAGAAAGGGGGCGATCGCCATCGCAGGAACGTTGATGAAGACCAGGTCGCTTCCTTCGAGCGCCTCCTCCGCATCGGAGGTGATGCAGTTCAGCACCGCCAGCCCGGTCTTGCCCGAGAAGGTGCGGCCGGTCAGGTGAATTCCGCCATTGGCCCGGATGGGGTCGAGGGTGTGCGCAAACGCGGGCACCTCGTACAGATTGACGCGACAGCCCATCAGCGACAGGTCGGCGGCCATCGCCATGCCGCCACTGCCACAGCCACAGATCGTAACGTTAGGCCAAGTCTTCACGCGCGCGCTCCTTTTTCGGTGAGACCTCGGAGGTCTTCGAGAAAGGCCTCCGAGGTCTACAACGCTATTCTTTACGCCTCTTCGTCCATCCAGACGTCGTCGAGGATGAGCATAGACGGAGAGGAGCGGAAGTTCTTGATGGCGTCGCGATGCGCCCACAGGACCGCGCCCCAGATCGGGACGGCGATGCCGCCTTCTTCCTTGAGGATGGCCTGGAGTTCGCACATCAGCTCCCGCCGCGCTTCCACGTCGTACGTGCCCTGCGCCTGATCCAGCAGCTCGTCGAAGCGCGCGTTCGAGAAGTGCGTCTCGTTCCACGGCACGCCGGTGCGGTAGGCCAGGTCGAGCACCATCACGCCCAGCGGACGGTGCATCCAGTCGGTGATGCCGAAGTCGACGTCGACCCACTGCTCCCAGTACAGGCTGGAGGGCATAACGTCCAGGTTGATGGTGATGCCCGCCGGCTCGCATTGGGCCTTGAGCAGCGTGGCGATGGTCATATACGGCTCGGTGTTGATGACGGCCAGGTTCACTTCGAGGCCATCGGCGTACCCGGCCTCGGCCAGCAGCGAACGTGCCAGATCGTGATCCTGCGGCGGGATGTCCATCGGGCAGTATTCGGGGTGCACGGGGGCCACATGGTGGTCCTCACCCGTCGCGCCGTAGCCGCGGTAGGTCGCTTCGAGGATGGCGGCCCGGTCCTGGCAGGCTTTGATGGCGTTGCGCACGTTCTTGTTGTCGAAGGGCGGCGCGTCGACCTGCATACGGACGAGCGGGCAGTAGGACGAGACCTGAGCGGAGATGGTGATGTCCGGCACGCCTTCCAGCGCGTCGAGGGTGGCCGCGTTGATGGAGATCATGTCGACCTCACCGCTGGTGAGGGCTGCGACCATCGCCGCCGTGTCTGTCAACGCCACGAACTGAATGCCGTCCAGGTACGGCAGCGCCTGCCCATCCTGGCCCGTGCGCCAGTAGCCTTCGCGGCGGGTCAAGATGGCCCGCTCCTCTGGATAGAACTCGTCCAGGGTGAAGGGCCCCGTGCCGAGCGGGTTCTCGTGCCACACGCCCTCGAAGTCCCGTGGCATGATCGCGTTGTTGTAGTGGTACAGGTGCTCGGGCACAGCGATTTGGGGCGTGTCCAGATGCAGCCGCACGGTGTAATCGTCTACCTTTTCAACATTGGCCAGTTGGAGGTACGACATCAGGCTCGCCGTGGAGCAGCCGAGATCCGGATCGAACCAGCGTTGGAAATTGAACATCACGTCGTCGGCATTAAACTCCAACCCGTGGTTGAAGGTGACGCCATGGCGCAGGTTGAGCGTCCAGGTCAGCAAGTCCTCAGACGGTTCCCAGCTTTCCAGCAGCCAGGGCACTGTGACGTTGTCCCAATCGGTGACGGCCAGGAATTCGGCCACGTTGCGGTAGACGTTGTACTGGGCCCACTGCACAGTGGCGATGTCGTCCATGCGCAGGCAGTTGTTGACCGTGCGCAGGGTGCCGCCACGGCGCGGGCCGCCGGCGGGCACCGTCGCGGGGACGACCGCCGTCGCCTCCGGCGTAGCGGTCTCTGCAGGGCCGCAAGACGCCAAAAAAGTGGCCATACCGCTCATCGACAGCCCCAACAGTGCCGCCATACGCATGAATTCGCGCCGGGTGATCTTTCCCTGGCGGTACTGCTCTTTCAACTCGGGAATATACGGGTGCATTTTCTTCCTCCTCCTAATCAACTTGGAAATCGAGCGCTAACCACATTACACGCACCGGTTACGTCTTTTAGGGAATCCTCCACCTCCTTTCGTTTACCGCTCACACGCTCAACGGTCGCATCGTCATCGCCCCCTCGGGGCACGTATTGGCACACAGACCACACCCAAAACAAGCGTCGGCGTCGAAGACGATCTCCATGCAACCGTCCTCCGCCTCCCGACAGAACAAGGCACCGAACGGACACCGCTCGACGCACACGCCACACCCAACGCAGCGCGCTTCGTCGCGATGGGCCAGGTAATGACGCCTGGGCCACTGCTGCGCCATCCCCAGCGCCATGCCCGCGCGGATTGGATACGAACAACAGGCGCAGCAGTTGCCGTTCACAGTCGCTTTGCGCCCCTTTTCCGCCCGCTGACCGGTGTGAATCAACCCGGCCCGGTCGGCGTTCAACAGGATCTGGATGCACTCCTCTTTGGTAACGATCTGCCCCTCACCCATCTCCAACGTCCACCGGCCGCGGTCATCCAGGCGGAAGCACGTGTTCCACCGCTCGTGGGCGCAGGCTGCCACCGTGGTGCGGCAGTCGCATGGCACAACGACGTGTAACTCCGCCGCTGCGACGATCTCCAGGGCTTCCTCCAGCAGCAGAATATCGCGGTTGTGAATCTCCAAACTGTCGGGGTCTTGGCGCAGCAAGTCGAGGCGACGTGCCAGGTCGTGATGGCGGATGTTTTCATCCAGATGCCACTCGATCAGCGTCGCGCGCACGTCCTCCGGCACCCGCAGCCATCCGTCGTAGTCCTGCATCGACAAATAGGTCACGCGACGGTAGGCGTTGCATGCGCGGTAACAAATTGCGCTGTCCTCGACCACGCGCTCGACGACGGCGCGCAATGTCGCATCGAGGAGCAAGCGCTCGGCAGCCGCGCCGCCCAATCCCAACGCCTCGGCCACCTGCCCCACGCTCAGCGCCCGCTCGCCCAGCGCCACCACCAGGTCGATCTCTTGCGCCGTCGCCACCAGATCGACGTAAGGCAGCAGCGCGTCGGGCAAGCGAAATATCTGTTGGAACGCCGCCAGTTTGGTCATTCGATCAAGACTCGGGCTCTACGTCGATACTGACCAGACCAAAACTGACCCCACCGGTGACGCGCAAGTTCTTGCCGCCACAGGCGCAGCCGCGCGCGAAGGCATTCTGTAAGATCGTGTGCGGCGGCTGGTCCGCCCAGGCACTCAAATCCTGTTTGCTTCCACAGTCGAGGCAGGTCATTTCGAGCGGCACCATCTCAAAGTGAAGCCGCGCCCCTTCGGCCAGCGTGCCTTCGCTCAGGTATTCGAAGAAGACCTCGACCGAATCCGGAACGATGGCCGCCATGCGGCCCACCTGGAGGTAGATGTCGGTGATGCGACGCCCTCCGGCGTGCTCCAGTGCCAAGTCGAGCAGAGCCTGCGTGACAGGCATCTCGTGCATCGGTAGCCTACCCCTCAGCCGCGCGCTTCTCGGCCAACTTCTGCCGCACCCAATCCAGCCAGACGTCGATACCCTCGCCCGTGGTGCACGAGACCTCGAAGATTGCCAGGCCGGGATTGATCTTCAACGCGTTTTCGCGCATCGTCGCCGCTTTCGCCGCAATGTACGGCTCCAGATCGATCTTGTTGATCACCGCCGCCTGGGCTTTCAAAAACGCCCCCGGATACTTGAGCGGCTTGTCGTCACCCTCCGGCAGGCTGGCGACGACGACCTTGATGTCTTCACCCAGGTCCCACTCCGTGGGACAGAGCAGGTTGCCGACGTTCTCGATGATCAGTACGTCGGCGTCGGCCACGTCGAGCTGCTCGACAGCGCGCTGAATCTGGCGCGCCTCCAGATGACAGCCGCCCTGGGTGTTGATCTGCACCACCGGCATGCCCACCGCCGCGATGCGCTCGGCATCGATGCTGGTCGTGGGATCCCCTTCGATGACGGCGATCTTCAACGTGCCGTTGAGCTGCGTGATCGTCCGCTCCAGGAGTGACGTCTTTCCCGCGCCCGGCGAGGCGATGACGTTGAGCACCAGGACGTGCGTGAACCGGCTGCGCAGGTAGTCGGCCAGTATCGTATTGGCCTCGGTGACCTCTTTCAACACGGGGATATTGACCATCACGCCGGCACCTCCTCTTCGCGGAGCGGCCGCATGGTGATGGCCGCCTCGGGGCAGGCCGTGGCGCAAATGCCGCAGCCACGGCATTTCCCCGCATCGAAGAGCACCGCGCCGGCGTCGTCCTTGTAGAACGCGCCGAAGTGGCAGCGCTCGGCACAGGTGCCACACTGGATACACGTATCCAGGTCACGCTCGGCCACGTAGTAGATGCGCGGCCAGGCCTGCCACATATCCAGCTTGATGCCCGCGCGGATGGGGTAACAATCGCAGGCGCAGCAGTTACAGAACCCGAAAACCTCGCCGGTCTCCTTCCAGAAACGGTTACCGGTGTGCATCAGGCCAGCCCGGTCGGCGTCGATCACGATGCGCTTCATCTCGTCTTTGGTCACACGGCGGCCGTGGCCGTGTTCCAGCGTCATCGTCGCGCCCCTATTCAGGCGCACGCACACGTCCAACGGACGGTCGCAGGCGCGCACGATCGCGCGGCAGTCGCACGGCACGACCACGAAATCGTCGGCCGCGTCGACCATGTCGAGCGCCTCTTCGAGCAGCATGTAATCCCGGTTGGGCACGCGCACGCGGGCATCGGGATTTTCGAGCATCGCGGTAATGGCGTCCTGCCAGATGTCAATGAACTCCTGAAGCTGCCATTCGATCACCGCATCGCGCGCATCGGCCGGCACGTCGCCCCAGCCCTCGTACATGGCCAGTGGGTCCAGGCGGCGGTAGAACGTGCCCGCTTTGTACCGGTCGGGTCCGCGCTCCCCGTCGTCTTCCTCGTGGCCCCAGGCAACGCCGGCCTTGGCGATCACACCGCGGTGGAAGGCCCGCGTGACGAACGCCTGTGCCTCGTCGAGGCCCATGCCCATCATCGCGGCGATCTCGGAGACGGTCAGCTCTTTGTCATCCAGCCCCACCACCAGGGCCATCTCTTGTTCGGTGACCACGAAATCGATATGGGGGATCATCGCTGGCGGCAACTCAAAAATCTCG
>JAFGOJ010000461.1 GCA_016926575.1 Anaerolineae bacterium
ATTCGTGGCTGAATTTGATTAGGAGGATCTATGTCGCCCAATTTTCCCTACCAAGATGCCAGCCGCCCCATCCCCGAGCGCGTCGAAGACCTGTTGGGCCGCATGACGTTGGCCGAGAAGGCCGGCCAGATGTGCCAGATGAACGGGCGGGATGGCGCGGAGGCTATCCTAACGGAGCACCACGTCGGCTCTTTCCTCCACATGCTGGGCGAGGAGACGAACGCGATCCAGCGGCTGGCGGCGGAGACGCGCCTGGGCATCCCGGTGCTCTTCGGCATCGATGCCATTCACGGACACGGGTTCTGGCCCACGTCGACGATCTTCCCCACACAGTTGGCCCTCTCCTGCACCTGGAACCCCGCGTTGGTCGAAGAGGTCGGCCGTATCACCGCCCGCGAAGTGGCCTATACCGGCGTCCACTGGACGTTTTCGCCGGTGCTCGGCACGGTACGCGACCTGCGCTGGGGCCGGGTGGGGGAGACGTTCGGCGAGGACCCCTACCTGATCGGCGTGCTGGGCAGTGCGATCGTCCGCGGCTACCAGGGGGACGACCTCTCTCATCCCGAGACAATCGCCGCCTGCGGCAAGCACTACGCAGGTTACTCGGGTACCCAGGGCGGGCGGGATTCCTCCGAGGCGGATCTCTCTGAGCGGGCGATGCGCTCGATCTATCTGCGCCCCTTCCGCGCGGTGGTGGAGGCCGGCTGCGCCACGCTGATGGCCGGCTACCACGCCATCGACGGGACGCCCTGCTCGGCCAACCGCTGGCTGCTGACCGAGGTGCTGCGCGACGAGTGGGGCTTCGCGGGCTTCGTCGTCTCGGACTGGAAGAACGTGGAGCATATGAACGACGAGCAGCGCGTCTCCCCCGACCTGGCGGATGCCGCGCGGCGTATCGTGGCGGCGGGGAACGACATGGCGATGAACACGCCCGGCTTCACCGACCTCGTGATCCGTTTGGTGGAAGAAGGCGATCTGGACGAGGCCCTGGTCGACCAGGCCGTGCGCAATATCCTGCGCGTCAAATTTGCGCTCGGCCTCTTCGACGGGAACCGGTACGCCGACCTGGAGCAGGGGGCCGCGGTGATCGGCTGCGCGGCGCACCGGGCCGTGGCCCTGGAGAGCGCCGTCCAGTCGCTGGTGCTGCTCAAGAACGAGGGGGCGCTGCTCCCGCTAGGCGACGACGTGCAACGCATCGCCGTCATCGGCCCGAATGCCGACGACCTCCAGGCGCAGTTGGGCGATTGGGTGCTGTGGAGCGGGCAGTTGGGAGACGCGGACTTGCCCGGACGCGCGCGCGAGAGCGTGGTCACGCTGTTGGATGGGATTCGCACCCGCGCCGGGGCAGGCTGCACGGTCGAGTACGCGCGCGGCTGCGACGTGATCGACCCGGGCACGGACGAGATCGCCGCGGCGGCGGAACTGGCCCGCGCGGCCGACGTAGCCGTGGTCGTCGTGGGCGACACGCTGGCGCTGACGGGCGAGTGCCACGACCGGGCGAACCTCGACCTGAGCGGGGGGCAGCAGGCGCTGCTGGAGGCGGTGCACGCCACCGGCACGCCGATGGTGGTGGTGCTGCTCAGCTCCAAGCCATTGACGATTCCCTGGGTCGCCGCGCACGCGCGGGCGCTCCTGGCAGTGTGGAACCCGGGGCTGGAGGGCGGGACGGCGGTTGCCTCGATTCTCTTTGGTGACCGCAACCCCAGCGGCAAGCTGACCGTCTCCATCCCCTACCACGTCGGGCAGCAGCCGGTCTACTATAACGTGCTCCCCGGCTGGCACGGCGCGCCCAAGTACGTCGATCTGCCGTACGAGCCGCTGTTCCCCTTTGGGTACGGGCTGAGCTACACCCGGTTTGCCTACTCGAACCTGCGCCTCTCTGCGGGTGAGTTGGCGGAGGGTGAGATGCTCCAGGTGATGGTCGACGTGGAGAACGTGGGCGACCGGGCCGGGGTTGAAGTTGTACAATTGTACGTCAACGATCTGTTCAGCTCGGTGGCGACGCCGCTGAAGGAGTTGAAGGGCTTCGCGCGGGTGGAATTGGCGCCGGGAGAGAAGCAGACGGTCGAGCTGGCGCTGGCCTACGATCAGTTGGCGCTGGTGAATGCGGATGTGGAGACGGTGGTCGAGCCGGGCGCGTTCGAGGTGCTGGTGGGCGGGTCGTCGCGGGATGAGGACGTGCTCAAGGCACGGTTCGTCGTGAATGATAAATGACTCTACTGAAAAAAGCCTTCAACCACAAAGAGCACAAAGGACACAAAGAAAAAGATGAAGGAATTGAGCGAGATGGCCCGAAACCCAGCACGAAGAAGAGAGAATCTTAAGGCGAACATTAAATCTTTGTGCTCTTTGTGTCCTTTGTGGTTATTTCTTCTTTTTTCAGGGGAGTCGTAAATGAGCGAGGGAGAATTGGCCGGGCAACAGGGGGAGATGCAGACTTCAGAATTTTTTGTTGCTCTGACGCTAACCTTGGTCGGTGCGGTTTTTATGGTGGCTGTTTGGGCGTGCGCGCCCGAGGAGTCGGCGGTGACTGCGTCGCCTACGCCTTCATCGACGCCCACGCCTCTTCCAACGGAGACGCCGGTTCCAACACCTGAATATGCAGCGATTCCCGGTGCGTACCTCGGTATCTACTACGGCCCGAGCGCGCCGAGCGTGCAGTTCTTCGAGCGTGTAGGTAAGGGTGTGGCGATCCGCATCTATTACCCTTCCTGGGGGGATGGGTTCAACGCCGGGTTGTACGAAGCGAACGCGATGATGGGCCAGGTGACGATGGCAACTTGGGAGTACAACGTGCAGGCGATGGGCGATTTGGCCGGGTATGAAGGGCGTCTCTTGGAGGCCATCGTCGATGGCGTGCACGACGACGTGCTTTATGCTTGGGCCGAGGGAATGCGTGATTTTGGGCGACCCATCCTTCTGCGCTGGGGCCATGAGATGAATGGGGATTGGTATCCCTGGGGCGGCGCGAACAACGGCGGCGGTACCACCGACGGATTTGGGGACCCCACCGTGCCGGATGGGCCGGAGCGATACGTCGCCGCGTACCGCCATATACACGACATCTTCGACGAGGTTGGCGCGGATAACGTGCTCTGGGTCTGGTGCCCCAATGTCCCGTTTGAGGGTCTGGGAGAATGGAACGCCATCGCCAATTACTACCCTGGCGACCAGTACGTCGATTGGCTTGGCATCGATGGTTACAATTGGGGGACCAGCGCGTTTGGCGCTCAGTTCGACAGCCGGTGGCAGAGCTTCGACGAGATATTTGCGCAGGGGTACGCCGAGTTGCAAGCGATCAACGCCAGCAAGCCGATCATCATCGGCGAGTTTGCCTCGACTGAGGAAGGAGGCGACAAGGCGGCCTGGATTTTGGATACGTACGAGCGCATCCAGTACGACTATTCGCAGATTCGGGCCGTAGTTTGGTTCCATACCAACAAGGAGACGAACTGGCGCATCGATTCGTCACCGGAGAGTATGGCCGCATTCCAAGAGGCCGTCGCGGGGGAGTATTGGCTGGATACGTGGCCGGGGATGAACGAATGAAAGATGATGACATGAAGCAAAGTGGGCAGTATGGTTATTTTGATGGCAGACGGCGGGAATACGTCATCACGCGGCCCGACACGCCGCTGCCGTGGATCAATTATCTGGGGACGGAGCGGTATTTCGGCCTGATCTCGAACACGGCGGGCGGATACGCGTTCTACCGTGACGCCCGGCTGCGGCGCATCACGCGCTACCGCTACAACAACGTCCCGTTGGACCTCGGCGGGCGGTACCTCTACCTGCGGGATGACGCGAGCGGCGCGTTCTGGTCGCCCACCTGGCAGCCGGCGCGGCGCGATCTGGCATCGTACACCTGCCGCCACGGGCTGGGCTACACGGTCATCGGCTCGACGTATGGCGGGATCGAGGCCCAGGCGCGCTACTTCGTCCCTCTGGGTGAGGATCTGGAAGTGTGGCAGGTGATGGTGGCCAACCGGCGCGCGGCGCCGGCGCGCCTGTCGCTCTTCTCCGCGGTCGAGTTCTGCCTGTGGGACGCCTGGGACGACGCGACGAATTACCAGCGCAACTTCAACACCGGCGAGGTCGAGGTGGAGGATGGCGTGATCTACCACAAGACCGAGTACCGCGAGCGGCGCAACCATTTCGCGTATTTTGCGTGCTCGGAGCCGCTGGCGGGGTTCGACACGCAGCGCGAGGCCTTCCTTGGCCCGTACCGTGGCTGGGACGACCCGGCGGCGGTGGCGCGCGGCGCGTCGTTCGACTCCGTCGCGCACGGCTGGGCCCCGGTCGGCTCGCACCACGTCCGGCTGGAGCTGGCCCCCGGCGAGACGCGCCAGGTGATCTTCCTGCTGGGCTATCACGAGAACGCGCCTGAGCGGAAGTTCGACCCGCCCGGCTCGAACCGGATCGATAAGACCACCGTGCGCCCGGTCATAGACCGTTATCTTGCCCCGGCGGCAGTCGACGCGGCGTTCGCCGACCTGGACGCGTATTGGGACGGCCTGCTCGGCCGGTTCCAGGTGGAGACGCCCGACGTCCACACCGACCGCATGGTCAATATCTGGAACGCCTACCAGTGTATGGTCACCTTCAACCTCTCGCGCTCGGCCTCTTACTTCGAGTCGGGGGTGGGGCGGGGGATGGGCTTCCGCGATTCGAACCAGGACCTCTTGGGGTTCGTCCACATGGTCCCCGAGCGCGCCCGCGAGCGCATCCTCGACCTGGCGGCGACGCAGTTGGAGACGGGCGGGGCGTATCACCAGTACCAGCCGCTCACCAAGCGCGGCAACGACGCCGTGGGCAGCGGTTTCAACGACGACCCGCTGTGGCTGGTGCTGGCGGTGGCGGCCTACCTCAAGGAAACCGGGGATTGGTCGATTCTGGACGAGCCGGTGGCCTACGACAACCGGCCCGAGAGCGAGCAGCCGCTCTTCGACCATCTGCGGCGCAGTGTCCAGTACACGCTCGACCGGTTGGGGCCGCATGGCCTGCCGCTGATCGGCCACGCGGACTGGAACGATTGCCTCAACCTGAATTGTTTCTCCGAGCAGCCGGGCGAGTCGTTCCAGACGGCCGGGAGCGCGGAGGGTGGGGTGGCCGAGTCGGTCTTCATCGCCGGGCAGTTCGTGCTGGCGGCGCGGGAGATGGCCGAGATTGCTCGCCGGTGTGGAGCGCCGGAGGAAGCGCAGCGATATGCGGACGCGGCTTCTGCAATGGAGGCGGCCGTGTTGTCGCACGGTTGGGACGGCGCGTGGTTCTTGCGCGCCTACGACCATTTTGGGGAGAAGGTCGGCTCCCACGCGTGTGAGGAGGGGCAGATCTTCATCGAGCCACAGGGGATGTGCGTGATGGCGGGCCTCGGGTTGGCGGACGGGCGCGCGGAGCAGGCGCTGGACGCGGTGGCGGATCGCCTGGCGACGGCGCACGGCATCGTCCTGCTCCAGCCGGCGTACACGCGCTATTATCTCAACCTGGGTGAGATATCGTCCTACCCGCCCGGCTACAAGGAGAACGGCAGCGTCTTCTGTCACACCAACCCGTGGATCATGATTGCCGAGGCGATGGTGGGGCGGGGCGACCGGGCGCACGATTATTACACGCGCATCAACCCGTCGGCGCGGGAGGCGATTGGCGACGTGCATCGCTGCGAGCCGTACGTCTACGCGCAGACGATTGCGGGGAAGGACGCGCCGACGCACGGCGAGGCGAAGAACGCCTGGCTGACGGGCACGGCGGCGTGGAACTACGTGGCGATCACGCAGTGGATTTTGGGCATCCGCCCGACGTATGCGGGGTTGCGGGTTGCACCAGTGATGCCGGCCGATTGGGCCGGTTTCGAGGCCAAGCGGGTTTACCGGGGGGTGACGTATCACGTTGCCGTGCGGCGGGAGGGGCCGGGGAACGCGGTCTCGCTGATCGTCGATGGGCAGCCTGTGGCGGGCGACGTCGTGCCGCTGCCAGAGCGGGAAGCGTCGACGGTGGCGGTCGAGGTGGTGGTGGG